>CAKTKM010000147.1 GCA_934569425.1 uncultured Oscillospiraceae bacterium | reverse complement strand
GTTCAAGGAGATGCTGTCCATGGACGCGCTGGCCTCCCATTACCGCGAGGCCTATGTGGACAGCCTGAACTATACCGACGCGGAGCTGGAGGCCTGCTACGCAGCCGATCCCAACAGCTTCGATGTGGCGGACTATGAGTATATCTCCTTCAAGGCCACCGCTGCCGGCACCACTGACGCCGACGGCAACACCGTGGATCCCACCGAGGCGGAGCAGGCTGCCGCCAAGAAGGCCGCCGAGGATGCCGCCGCCGACGCCGAGAAGCGCTTTGCCGCCGGCGAGACGCTGGAGGCCATTGCCGCCGATTACGAGGACATCGCCACCTATTATCATCAGGAGGGCGGCTCCTATGCCAGCACCGATCTGGTGCAGTGGGCCTTTGACGAAGCCCGTACCGAGGGCGAGTCCGCCATTGTGCCGACCGATTCCTCCATCTATTTCGCCCTGTTCCACGGCCGCGGCCGCGAGGAATACAACACCGTCAATGCCCGCCATATCCTGTTTGAGGTGAGCACCTCCGATCTGGACAAGGAGTCCGACACCTATGAGGCTGAGGTGGAGAACCTGAAGAACATCGCCCACGCCGACGCGGAGAAGGCGCTGAAGGAGTGGCAGGAAGGCGGCGCCACCGCCGAGCTGTTCGCCCAGATGGCCACGGAGCTGTCCGGCGATACCGGCAGCACCGCCAACGGCGGCCTGTACGAGGGCATCACCAAGACCACCAACTTTGTTTCCGAGTTTTTGGACTGGTGCTTCGCGGATGGCCGCAAGGTGGGCGACGCCGGTGTGATCGACAGCACCTACGGCAGCCATGTGATGTATCTGGACAGCTTCGGCGATCCCGTGTGGAAGGTGCAGGCCAGCAACAAGCTGAAGAACGAGGCTTATCAGACCTGGCTGACCGAGAACTCCACCGCCGAGTCCGTGACGGAGGCCGCCGGTATGCAGTACGTCGGCTTCTAAATCAACCTTTACCTATTTCGCAAAGGATCGGCGCAGGCCGGTCCTTTGCCGCTTATGGAAATCACTGACATGAGAAACGAAGAATTTATCCGGACGGAAATGATACTGGGCGGCGATGCGCTGGCGCGGCTGCGCCGCAGCCATGTGGCGGTGTTCGGTCTCGGCGGCGTGGGCAGCTACGCGGCGGAGGCGCTGTGCCGCGCCGGTGTGGGAGAGCTGACCCTCATCGACGGGGACACCGTGTCCGTCAGCAACATCAACCGCCAGCTCTACGCCCTGCACTCCACGGTGGGGCTGCCCAAGGCGGAGGCCGCCGCCGCCCGCTGCCGGGACATCTGCCCCGAAACGGCGGTGCATCCCATCGTGGGGATCTATGACGGGGCGCACCGGGAGGATTTTTTCACCGGCAACTATGACTACATCGTGGACGCCATTGATCTGGTCAGCTGCAAGCTGGATCTCATTGAGCAGGCGCGGCAGCGGCGCATCCCCATTCTGACGGCGCTGGGGACCGGCAATAAATTGCAGCCGGAACGGCTGACCATCACCGACATTGCCAAGACCGCCGGCTGCCCGCTGGCGCGGGTCATGCGCAAGGAGCTGCGGGCGCGGGGCATCCACCACCTGAAGGTGGTGTTCAGCCCCGAGGAGCCCCGTCCGGCCACGCAGCTGGAGACGCCGCCCCCGGGGCGGCGCAGCGTACCGGCCAGCGTATCGTGGGTACCGTCTGTGGCGGGGTTGCTGATGGCCGGAACCGTGGTGGAGGATATTCTGCACGAAGGAGGACTGATCCCATGATCCTGTTGGGTTCTCTTGTCAACGGCGGCGCCATCGTGGTGGGCGGCCTGATCGGCATGTTTGCCGGGAAGCTGCTGCCGGAGCTGCTGCGCGGCTCGCTGATGGCGGCGCTGTCGCTGATGACCATTGGCATCGCCGTCCCCGGACTTCTGAAAAGCAGCAACGCCCTGATCCCCATTATCTCCATGGTGGTGGGGACGCTGATCGGCGAGCTGCTGGACATCGACGCCGCCATCAATAAGCTGGGCGAGTCCCTGCAGAAGCGGTTTACCGGCAGCACCATCACCGAGGGGTTCGTCACCGGCTCGCTGGTGTTCGCCGTGGGCGCGCTGGCGGTAATGGGGCCACTGGAGAGTGGCCTGCAGCACCAGCACGGCCTTCTGCTGTCCAAGTCCGTCATCGACGGTGTGGCGTCGGTGGTGTTCGCCTCCACGCTGGGGCTGGGCGTCGCCCTGTCCGGCATTTCCGTGTTTGTGGTGGAGGGCGGCATCGCCCTGCTGGCCTCGGTGGTGGCGCCCTATCTGGGAGACGCGGTGGTCAATGAGATCACCTTTGTCGGCTCGCTGCTGATCGTGGGCATCAGCCTGAACCTGCTGGGCATCACCAAGCTGCGGATCCTGAATATGGTACCGGCCATCTTTCTGCCTATCCTGCTGTGCCGGTTTATGTAAAAAGGAGGAAGTGTCATGACCTACGGATTCATCGGAACAGGCAACATGGGTGGGGCGCTGGCCCGCGCCGCCGCCAAAACCGTGGAGAACCGCCGCTGCATCGTGCTGGCTAACCGAACGCCGGAAAAGGCGGCGCGGCTGGCGGATGAGATCGGCGCGTCGGTGGCGGGCAACCTGACGGTCGCCCGGGAGTGCGACTACATCCTGCTGGGGGTAAAGCCGCAGATGATGGAGGATATGCTGCGCCGGATCGCGGATACGCTGCGGCAGCGCACCACCCCCTTCGTGCTGCTGAGCATGGCGGCGGGGCTGACCATCCGCCGGATCCGGGAGATGGCGGGGGGCGATTATCCCGTCATCCGCATCATGCCCAACACCGCCGTGGCCGTAGGCGAGGGCGTTACCATGTACTGCTGCTCGGAAAACGTGACGGAGGCACAGCGGGAGGGATTCGTCTCCCTGCTGGGCAGCTCCGGTATGCTGGAGGAGCTGGACGAGAAGCTGATAGACGTGGGCAGCGCCGTGGCCGGCTGCGGCGGCGCGTTCGCCTGCCTGTTTCTGGAGGGTCTGGCGGACGGCGCTGTGTATGCCGGTCTGCCCCGGGACAAGGCGCAGCGCTACGCCGCCCAGATGCTGCTGGGCGCCGCCAAGCTGGCGCTGGCATCGGAGGAGCATACCGGCGCGCTGAAGGACGCGGTCTGCTCCCCCGGCGGCACCACCATCGCCGGTGTGCGGGCGCTGGAAGCCCGCGGCTTCCGCTCCGCCGCTATGGAGGAGGTCATCGCCGCCTATACGCGGACGAAGGAATTGGGATAACTGCAACAAAAAACAGGAACCGCCCTATGGGCGGTT
>CAKTKM010000146.1 GCA_934569425.1 uncultured Oscillospiraceae bacterium | reverse complement strand
ACCAAATGCAGCGGCAAGGAGCTGGCGGAGGTGCGGAACAAGGAGATCGGATTCGTGTTTCAGTCGTTCCATCTGCTGCCGAAGCTGACGGCGCTGGACAATGTGGCACTGCCGCTGCTGTACGGCGGCGTGAAGAAGGAGGAGCGCCGGGAGCGGGCGCGGATCGCGCTGGAGACGGTGGGGCTGGCCGACCGGCTGGATCACCGTCCCGATCAGTTGTCCGGCGGACAGTGTCAGCGTGTGGCCATTGCCCGCGCCATCGTGGGCAAGCCCCGCCTGCTGCTGGCTGACGAGCCCACCGGCGCACTGGACAGCGCCAGCGGCGCACAGGTGATGGAGCTGTTCCGCCAGCTGCATGACAGCGGCTCCACCATCATCATGATCACCCATGACCGGAGCATCGCCCACCACGCGGAGTCCATCAAGACCATCCGCGACGGCGTGCTGAGCGAAGGAGAGAACTATGAATAAGACACTGAAGCGGGCGCTGCTGATCGCCGGCGGCGTGGCGGCGGCCTGCGGCATCATATGGGGCGGTCTGACGCTGGCACGCAATGCCCAGCGGGGCAATGTGAACGTGTACGCCGTTTCGGATTTCAGCATGAGCGACTATTGGGGCGATACCTCCCAGACCAGCGGCTTGGTGTCTACCGACAAGATGCAGAAGATCTATCTGTCCGACACCCAGAAGGTCAACAAGATCTATGTGGAGGAGGGGCAGAGCGTCAAGAAGGGCGACAAGCTGCTGAGCTATGACACCACGCTGACGGCGCTGGACATTGAGCGGGCAGAGATCGCCTATGAGAAGGAGAAGCTGTCGCTGGAGACGGCCAAGGCCGATCTGGAGCGGCTGAAGCTGGCCTATGACCGGGACGCGCTGGAGGATGAGATCGCATCGCTGAACAAGAAGATCGACGATATGATCGCCGCCAACATCAAGAAGTGGCGGGACACCACCACAAAGCCGGTGCTGTCCATCACGAACGATGCGTGGAAAGCGGAGCCCATCACCAAGGATGGCACAGGCACCAGGGAGGCGCCGCTGTATTACGACTGGAACTCCAAGGATGAGCTGACGGCGGCGAACCTGCTGAAGCTGGTGCCGAAAAAGCGGCAGGACGAGGTAAAGAAGCTGCTGAAGGACGGTAAGACGCTGACAGAGGAGCAGGCCAGCGTCTATGTGGTGCTGGTGATCCACGAGGGCGATATGACTCTGAACGCCGCCTACAGCTGCGGACTGCTGCTGACGCTGGGCAAGGCGGAGACACCCAGTCAGGAGGGGGCTCAGTCCTCCGTGACCGGCCTGCTGACCTCGCAGGAGGATGAGCAGGGGATCGTCCTGCTGACCGATCCGGATGGGAACGGCAACGGCGGGGAAAATACCGGTGGCGGCAGCGGTACCGGCGGCGACAGCAGCGGAAATACTCCGGAGACCGGAGATGTGGAGCTGACGGTGAAGATGCAGCCGGCCAACCTGCCGGGAGCCTCCATCGAGGAGATCGACGGTATCACCGACGAGGTGCGGAAGCTGCAGCGCGAGGTGGAGGTGCTGACGGAGTTGCTGGGCAATTCCTATACGCAGGCGGAGCTGGCGCAGCTGGAGAAGGATAAGCTGAAGGAGATCGCGGGACTGGATGTGACCATCAAGCTGGCCAAGCTGAAGCTGGAGCAGGTGAAGAAGGAAGTGGGCAGCGACACGGTCTACAGTCAGCTGGAGGGTACCATCAAGGCGGTACGGGACTCCAACAGCGCCGACTTTGACAAGTCTCAGGCGGTGGTGGAGGTGTCCGGAGGCGGTGGCTTTTATATCGACGGCGCCATCAGCGAGCTGGAGCTGGGTACGGTCAGCATCGGAGAAAAGGTGCAGATCAACTCGTGGATGACCGGTGCCAGCTGCGAGGGCGAGATCGTGGAGATCAGCGATTATCCCACCGACAACGCAAATTCGTGGAGCGACGGAAACAGCAATGTATCCTACTATCCCTTTAAGGTGTTCGTTTCGGAGGAAGCAGATCTGCGGGAAGGGGACTATGTGGATATGTCCTATCAGAACACGGTGTCCGACGACGGCAGCAGCGTACTGTATCTGGAGAGCATGTTCATCCGCACGGAAAACGGCAAGAGCTATGTGATGGTCCGCGGAGAGAACGACCGGCTGGAGCAGCGCTGGGTGCAGACGGGGCGCAACCTGTGGGGCAGCTATACCCAGATCCGCGGCGGACTGACAGTGGAGGACTTTGTGGCCTTCCCCTATGGCCGCAACGTGACGGAGGGCGCCGGTACCACGGAGGCTACGCCGGATCAGCTGTATAACGGCATGTAAGGAGGTGCGCGGATGCTGGAAAATATCAATCTTGCCTTTCAGGGCGTATGGAGCCACAAGCTGCGCTCCTTTCTGACGATGCTGGGCATCATCATCGGCATTGCCGCCATCATCACCATCGTGTCCACCATCAAGGGTACCAACGAGCAGATCAAGCAGAACCTGATCGGCGCGGGCAACAATGTGGTGGACGTGACGCTGACGCGGGACAACAACCAGATCGATTTCTCTTATGAGTCTGTGCCGGAGGGGATCTCCATGATCACGCCGGAGATGCGGGATGAGATCGACAAGCTGGGGAACGTGAAGGAGTCCTCCCTCTATTACAGCCGCAGCTGGGCGGATAACGTGTATGTGGGCAACAGTTCCTTCAACGGCACCATTTATGGCGGGGACAGCCATTTCCTGTCGGTGGAGGGCTATATGGTCAATTACGGACGGGGCTTTATCGACAGCGACTTTACCACCTGCCGCAAGGTGGCGCTGATCGATGCCAACACCGCCCAGAGCCTGTTTCAGGGACAGAACCCCATCGGCGGCACGGTGGAGATCCAGGGAGAGCCCTTTGTGGTGGTGGGCGTGGTGAGCCAGAAGTCCACGTCGGAGCCGGTCATCAATTCACTGAACGATTACTACATGTATGCCGGGAATACCTCCGGCACCATTATGATCCCCAACGTCTGCTGGCCCATCGTGTACCGGTATGACGAGCCGTCCTCGGTGGCGGTGCGGGCCACGTCCACCAACGACATGACGGATGCCGGCAACAACGTGGCCAAATACCTCAACGAGAACGTGGTGTCCAGTGACAAGTACAAGTATCAGGCCAAGGATCTGCTGCAGCAGGCTGCCGACCTGCAGAGCTTGTCGGAGACCACCAACAAGCAGCTGATCTGGATCGCCGCCATCTCGCTGGTGGTGGGCGGTATCGGCGTGATGAACATTATGCTGGTGTCGGTGACGGAGCGTACCCGTGAGA
>CAKTKM010000145.1 GCA_934569425.1 uncultured Oscillospiraceae bacterium | reverse complement strand
CCGGAACAAATTTCGTGGAGGTATACCGATATGCTGACCAATTTCAAGGAACTGGAAAACTATGTGCTGAGCCAGAACATGAAAAAGCGCATCGCGCTGGCCAATGCCCATGACGAGCCGGCCCTGTCCGCCGTGGTGAATGCGCGCCGCAAGGGCGTTGTCGAGGGCACGCTGGTGGGCAAGAAGGACGAGATCATCGCCATGCTGCATGAGATGGGCGAGGACGAGAAGGACTATGAGATCGTGGACTTCGACGGCGAGGAGCTGGAGGCCGCCAAGATCGCCGTGCAGTTGGTGCGGGAAGGGAAGGCCGACATCCCCATGAAGGGCATCCTGCAGACCTCCAATTTCGCCCGCGCCATCCTGAACAAGGAGACGGGCCTGATCCCCACCGGCGGCCGCCGTCTTGTCAGCCAGTGCGGTATTTTTGAGTATGAGGGCCGCTTCGTTATGATCACCGATGCCGCCATCAACATCGCGCCCGATGTGGAGACGCAGATCGGCATCGTGGAGAACGCGCTGCCCGTGGCCCGTGCGCTGGGCATCGACTGCCCCAAGGTGGCCGTGCTGTCCGCCGTGGAGAACGTCACCGACAAGATGCCGTCCACCGTATCCGCCAAGGCCATTGCGGAGCGGGGCGTGGAGGGCTGCGTCATCTCCGGCCCGCTGGCGCTGGATGGCGCGATCTCCATGGAGTCCGTGAAGCACAAGGCCATCCACGATCCCGTGGCCGGTCAGGCGGACATCCTGCTGGTGCCCTTCATCGAGATCGGCAACGTGCTGTACAAGGCCTGCACCTACATTGCGGGCAAGACCATGGCCAGCACCATCTGCGGTGCGTCCTGCCCGGTGATCATCACCAGCCGCGCCGACACGCCGGACAGCAAGTATTACTCCATTCTGATGGCGGTGCTGCGCTGCCTGAAGGCGTAACGTATGGCGACATCCGCCGATTATCTGGCATTTGTGCTGGAGCAGATGCCGCCGCTGTGGGACGTGCGCAGCCGGAAAATGTTCGGGGAGTACATGGTGTATCTCAACGAAAAACCGGCGCTTTTGGTGTGCGATAACACGGTTTTCGTGAAAAAACTGCCGGTTTTGGACGATCTGATGCGGGATGCATCCTGCGGCTGCCCCTACGAGGGCGCGAAGGAGCACTACATCCTGGACGTGGAGGACCGCGAGCTGACGGAGCAGGTGCTGCGGCTCGCCGAGGCCGCCACGCCGCTGCCAAAGCCGCGGAAGAAGAAATGAGGAAAACACAGGACGGCGTCAGCCGTCCTGTGTTTTTGCTGCGGTCGAGGATATCTTAAATCCGGTATTTCACAGATCAAATGCCGCCAGGATCGATCCGCTGCCTTGCTGCAAACGAAGGAAATGACCCTGAATTGAAGCTTGCTCCGCCGGGCTTAAGGGGTTTCTTGCAAATCCCGCGAATATGCGGTATAATGATACGGCACAGAGAAGGCGAGACCGGCGCGGGAAAGGATCATTGTATGGGAGACGGTTATTTTCTATTGACAAACCTGCTGTCTGAGGACGAGAAAAAGGTGATCACCAGCATCACGAACCATATCAAACGGGGCGAAAAGCGGGTGGGCATCCAGCAGATCGCGGGGGAGAACTTCCTGTCCACCACCAGCATCATGAAAATGTGCAAGCGGCTGGGCTTCGACGGATACAGTGAGCTGTACTACTATCTCAGCCGCCAGTTCGACTCCCATGGGGAGGAGCGCAGCACCGAAAGCCTCAAGAGCCTCATCGACAACTACTCCGAGGAGCTGGCGGTGCGGTTCTGCCGTCTGATGGACCAGTCGCGGCAGGCCAAGCTGTTCACCACAGGCGAGGGCTTTTCCAACATCGTGGGCGCCTACATCGCCCAGCGGCTGTCCATCTGCGGGTTCATGGTGTTCAACAACGTGCATTTTTACGACTATATGCTGTTCCGCGACGCCCACAATCTGGGGGGCGGGGAGGAGCCGGCGCCGGTGATGTTCGCCGTCAGCCAAAGCGGCGAGACGGAGCCGGTGCTCAACGACGTGCGGCACGCCCGGCAGAATGGCCACCGTATCGTGACGTTCACCAAGCGGAGCGACTCCGCGCTGGCGCAGATGTCGGACATCGTGTTCGTGGTGGACGGCTCCAAGCAGACGCTGGCGGGCAGCCTGCCCAACACGTTCTTCGGCCATGTGATCCTGGCGTTTGAGGAACTGGTGGCGTTTTACTTCGCCGGGGACCGCAGCTGACAAGATGTTACTTTTTTTACCAAATCAGAAAAATTTTCCCGCAGAAGGTGTGCTATACTGAGTGACGGTATGGCATGCCTTTTGCATGTCATGCGGCAGGTGCGTCCGGCCGGAAGGGCCGGGGCACAGGAACAACACCACTGATTATGGAGGAAAAAAGATGAAAAAGATCATTTCACTTCTCCTGGCGCTGGTCATGGCGCTGGGCCTGCTGGCAGGCTGCGGCGACAAGGCCAACACCGGCGACAACGGCACCAACGGCGATACCGATGGCGCCAAGAAGATCGAGACGCTGAAGGTCGCCTTCGTGCCCTCCCGCGAGCCTGAGGAGATCATCACCGTTACCGAGCCCCTGAAGCAGATGCTGAAGGACGAGCTGGCCAACCAGGGCTACGAGGTGGGCGACGTGGAGATCACCGTCGGCACTACCTACGAGGCTGTCGGCGAGGGTCTGGAGGCCGGTACCATCGACGTGGGTCTGATCCCCGGCGGCACCTATGTGCTGTACGATGACGGCGCCGAGGTCATCCTGACCGCTACCCGCGACGGCCTGAGCAAGGATTCCGACAATGCCAAGGACTGGAACGACGGTCAGCCCACCGAGGCTTCCGACAAGCAGGCCGTTTCCTACCGCGCCCTGATGATCGCCGGCCCCTCTGACAAGGGTCAGGAGCTGGTGGCCAAGGTCAACAACGGCGAGGAGCTGACCTGGGAGGATCTGGACAGCGCCAACTGGAGCATCATGGGCACGTCCTCTCCCGCCGGCTACATCTATCCCGCCCTGTGGCTGCAGGATCACTACGGCAAGGGCATCTCCGATCTTAAGAGCGCCGTGCAGTCCGATTCCTACGCCAGCGCCTTTGCCCGTCTGGCCTCCGGCCAGGTGGACGTGCTGGTGACCTACGCTGACGCCCGCCGCGACTATGCCGAGCGCTGGAACACCGAGTTCGGCCGCGAGGGCAGCATCTGGACCGAGACCGGTGTCATCGGCGTCACTGCCCCCATCTACAACGACACCATCTCCGTCAGCAAGAACTCCGAGATCATGGATGCCGACCTGAT
>CAKTKM010000144.1 GCA_934569425.1 uncultured Oscillospiraceae bacterium | reverse complement strand
TTCTACTTCCTGATGATCCGCCCCGAGAACAAGCGGAAAAAGCAGGCTGAGGAGATGCGCAGCTCCCTGAAGAAGGGTGACTGGCTGACCACCATCGGCGGTGTGTACGGCCGTGTCGTCTCTATCACCGACCGCACCGTGGTCATCGAGACCAGCGAGGACCGCGTCCGCGTGGAGTTCCTGAAGTCCGCCATCGGTCAGGTCGGCACACTGGACGAGCAGGCTGCCGCCCAGCAGCGTCCCGCCAAGAAGGACAAGAAGGCCGCCGAGGCCAAGGTCGAGGAGAAGCCCGCCGAGGCGCCCGCCGAGACTGAGTCCACCGACAGCGACGCCCAGTAAGTTTTCCTGCATAGAAAAATACCTCCCCCGAATATGCTGTAAAAAAGCATGTGGGGGAGGTATTTTTATGTCTTTTAAAAAGCTGCTGGGCGCCGCTCTGTGGAAGGGACTGCTGCTGTCCATGGTGCTGCTGCTGGCTCTGCTGGCGGCGGCGTCGCTGATGCTCCAGCGGGGGCTGCTGCCGGAGAGCGCCGCGCCGGTCATGGTGTGCGCCGCTTACGCGGTATCTGTGTTTGTGGGCGCACGGCGGGCGGTCCGCAGCGGGGAGGCCGCCCCGCTGCCGCAGGCACTGACGCTGGCTGTGTGCCTGTACGCGGCGGTGTGGCTGGTGGCACTGAGCGGTGGTGATACGGATTTCTCCGCTCACGGCCTGCTGCTGACGGCGGGACTGTTCGGCGGGGCACTGCTGGCGGGACTGCTGGGCCGGAAGAAGGGCAAGCGCCAGATGCCCAGGCGGCAGAAGGGGGAGCGGCCCCGCGCGGCCGCCGTCCGAAAGCGGCGGTAACATAAAACCGAGCATGGTTAAAATAACGAAATTTGCGTTTTCGCCCAAAATTCCTTGACGGGGATCAGCCGTCCCGGCACGGGGCGGGGCAGGACGGCGGCGGCCAAGATGTTGTGCGCGGTTTTCCGTGCTCTGACCACATATCGCAGTTTCCACTGCTTTTGCGGTGCCGTGCATCACGTTGTTTCAAGAGTTGACATAACATTGTTAACATAACATTTTGACATAATTTACAAAAAACGGCTTTTTGCGCAAAAGCCCTTGCGGTTTCAGGCGATTTGCCATATATTATTGAGTGCGTTCATTCGCGGTCTATTTGCACAGCTTGGCTCATAAGGTAGGACGAGGTGAGCCGATGAAGCTGCGTAAAAAACAGGCGCGTTCGTCCGCACCGCCGGATATGCGCCTTTTGATCTTGTGTATCTGCTTTCTGATCGGGATGCTGGCCGCCTGGCCTGTACACCGCGGGATCGGCAGTGAAGCGCTGGCCCAGCTGAGCGCCTATGTGCAGAGCTATGCACAGCTGGCGGATGGCCGGGTACAGCAGCCCGCGTCCGTGCTGTCCACGGCGGCGGCGTACCTGCGCTGCCCGCTGCTGGCGTTCCTGTGCGGACTCAGTGCCGCCGGTGCGGTGCTGATCCCGGCGCTGTGCATGGCGCAGGGCTTCTGCCTGTCGTTTTCCGTCTGCTGTTTTGCGGCATCGCTGGGACACGAGGGCGTGCTGCTGGCGCTGGCGGCGCTGGGGCTTCGGTGCCTGTTCGTGCTGCCGTGTATGCTGTGTATCTCCCGGGACGGGTTTTCCCGGGCCTGCCGGGCGCTGTCGCAGAAGCACCCCGTCAAAAGCGAGATACCCTGGCGGATGCTGCTGTTTTGTGTGTTTGTGCTTCTTACCGGTACGGTGGTGGAGTGCGCCATTGTACCGAAATTTTTCGCGCTTATTTTGGCGCGGCTGCCATAAAGAGAAGGGAGTGAGGGAATATGACGGATTATATCGCGGCCTACCGCGACTATCTCGCCGAGGAGAAGCATGCCTCCGCCAACACCCTCAGCTCCTACATACGCGACCTGACCCAGTTCCAGAGCTGGCTCATCGCCAACAATGCCGCCGACCTGCGCAAGGTGAAAAAGGACACCATCAACGAGTACCTGCTCTACATGAACCACAACGGGAAGTCTCCCGCCACCGTGACCCGCTCCACCGCGTCCATCAAGTCCTTTTACAGCTACATGGTGCAGACCGGCGTCGTTAAAACCAACCCCGCCAAGTCCGTGGTAGCCATGAAAGTGGAGCGCAAATACCCGGAGATCCTCACCAACCGGGAGGTGGAGCTGTTTCTGGAGCAGCCCAAATGCGTGGATGAAAAGGGCTTCCGCGACCATGCCATGCTGGAACTGCTGTACGCCACCGGCATCCGTGTTTCGGAGCTGATCGGCCTGGATATCAACGATGTCAATCTCTCCGCCGGCTTTATCCGCTGCCGCAGTAAGGGCAAGGAGCGCATCGTGCCCCTGTATCCCGCCGCTGTCCGGGCGCTGGAGGACTATGTGAAGGATATCCGGCCCCGCATCATCGCCGACGAGGACGAGCCGGCCCTGTTTGTCAACATGAACGGTGAGCGCATGAGCCGTCAGGGCTTCTGGAAGATCATCAAGTACTATCAGGAGAAGGCGGAGATCGACAAGGACATCACGCCCCACACCCTGCGCCACTCCTTTGCGGTGCACCTGCTGGAGAACGGTGCCGACCTCCGCTCCATTCAGGAGATGCTGGGCCATGCCGATATCTCCTCCACCCAGATCTACACCCACGTCATCAAAAAGCAGCTGAAAGACGTGTACAACAAGGCCCATCCCCGCGCCTGAGCCGCTTCGCCGTACCGGCAGACCGCCCGCTTTGGGCTGTCTGGCCTGAGGCGGGGCGGTTTTTGTTGCTATTTTGCCGCCGCTTTGCTATAATAGAACTAATGTTTAAGAGGCGGAGGAGTACCATGCGCATTTTGGGCATCGACCCCGGCGTGGCCATTGTTGGCTTCGGCCTGATCGAATCGGAGCGCGGCGCCGTGCGGATGCTGCAGTACGGGGCGGTCAACACGTCGGCGGGATTGCCGCTGGCCACCCGGCTGGTGCAGATCGAGCAGGACCTGACCCAGCTGATCCAGCAGTTCAAGCCGGATGAGATCGCCATCGAGGAGCTGTTTTTCAGCAAGAACATCACCACCGGCATCGCTGTGGCCCACGGGCGCGGCGTCATCCTCTGCACGGCGGAGAAGCTGGGCGTACCCATCTACGAGTACACGCCCATGCAGGTGAAGCAGGCGGTGGTGGGCTACGGTCTGGCGGAGAAAAAGCAGGTCATGGACATGACACGGCGGCTGCTGAAGCTCAGTGCCGTGCCCCGGCCCGACGACGCGGCGGACGCGCTGGCTATCGCCATCTGCCACGCCCGCAGCGCCACCAGCCTGCTGCGGCGCAAGGATCCCAACGTGAAGGAGACAGTCTGATA
>CAKTKM010000143.1 GCA_934569425.1 uncultured Oscillospiraceae bacterium | reverse complement strand
ACGCCCAGATCCAGACTGTCCCACGGGGCGGGGGAGACGCCGCCCGGGCGGGTGGAAAAGCCGTGGCACACGCCGGAGAGGGTGTCAGCGGTCAGAAAAGTGACGCCGTTTTTCGTTTGGGTATGGAACATGATACCTCCTTTGAGAAGGACAGGGCGGCATCTGCCGCCCTGTATCGTTTCGGGAATGCTTCAGGAGTGATACTCCTTGCAGTCGCACTTCTTCCATTTCAGCCCGCTGCCGCAGGGGCACAGGTCGTTGCGGCCGATCTTGACCACCTTCTTGGGCTGCTTCTTGACGGTACCGTCGCCGCCCACGTTTTCGGTGATGCCCTTGGCCACGCGCTCCCGCTTGATCTCTTCGTTGCGCTGGATCCGGACGCTGTAGAGGCGGCGGACGGTCTCCTCCTGAATGGCGGAGATCATCTTTTCAAACATGTCAAGGCTTTCCTTCTTGTAGGCGGTGACGGGATCGGTCTGGGCGTAGGCGCGCAGACGTATGCCCTGACGCAGGTCGTCCATGGCGCTGATGTGATCCATCCAGTATTCGTCCACTACACGCAGCAGAATCACACGCTCCAGCTCACGCATGACGGGAGCGGTGAATTCCTCTTCCTTCTGCTGATAGAAGTCTCTGGCGGCGTCGATGAAGCGGTCAGACAGCTCATCGGCAGTCAGGGAGGACAGTTCCTCCTCGGTGATCTTTACGGTGTACTTGGGGAAGTATACGCCCTCCACATTCCGCAGCAGCTCCTTGCAGGCCGCAGCGTCCAGATGGGACTTCACCATAAAGGCGGAGTTCACCAGATTGGTAATGGCGTTGGCCATCATGTTCATGATGGTATCCTTCACATCCAGGCCATCCAGCACCTGCTTGCGCTGGCCGTAGATGATCTCACGCTGCTTGTTCATCACGTCGTCGTACTCCAGCACCGACTTACGGGTCTGGAAGTTGCGGCTTTCCACGGTGGTCTGCGCCTGCTGGATGGACTTGGTCAGCAGCTTGTTCTCAATGGGCATATCCTCGTCCACATTGAGCCGCTCCATCATATTGTTGAGCCGTTCGCCGCCGAACAGGCGCATCAGGTCATCCTCAAGGGAGATATAGAAGCGGGTCTCGCCGGGGTCGCCCTGACGGCCAGCGCGGCCGCGGAGCTGATTGTCGATACGGCGGGAGTCGTGCCGCTCGGTGCCGATGATGAACAGGCCGCCGGCCTGACGGACGCGCTCGGCCTCGCCGGCGATCTCGTCTTTATGCTTCTGCAGCTGCTGGGCAAACAGCTTGCGGGCGTCGAGGATCTCCTGATTATCGGTTTCGGCGTAGCCGGTGGCCTCGGCGATCAGCTCGTCAGTCATTCCGGCCTTGCGCAGGTCGTTTTTGGCCAGATACTCGGCATTGCCGCCCAGCATGATGTCGGTACCACGGCCGGCCATGTTGGTGGCCACGGTGACGGCGCCGAATTTACCAGCCTGCGCCACGATCTCGGCCTCGCGCTCGTGGTTCTTGGCGTTCAGCAGGTTGCAGGGGATGCCCTCCCGCTGCAGCATGTGTCCCAGAAGCTCGTTCTTCTCGATAGATACGGTACCCACCAGCACGGGCTGTCCTTTGGCGTGGCACTCCTTCACCTGACGGATCACGGCGCGGTATTTGCCGTTCTCGGTCTTATAAACGCTGTCATCATAGTCGATACGGGCGATGGGGCGGTTGGTGGGGATTTCCACAATATCCAGCTTGTAGATGGTGGCGAATTCCTCTTCCTCCGTCAGCGCCGTACCGGTCATACCGGAGAGCTTGCTATACATACGGAAATAGTTCTGGAAGGTGATGGTGGCCAGCGTTTTGCTCTCCCGCTGCACCTTCACCCGCTCCTTGGCCTCGATGGCCTGATGCAGACCCTCGTTATAGCGGCGGCCGAACATGAGACGGCCTGTGAACTCGTCCACGATGACGATCTCGCCGTCCTTTACCACATAGTCCACATCCCGTTTCATGATGCCGTAGGCACGGATGGCCTGATTGATGTGGTGGGAGATGGTGCTGTTCTCCGGATCGCCCAGATTGTCCAGATGGAAGAACTCCTCCGCCTTGGCAATGCCCCGGGCGGTAAGGGTGACGCTGCGGGCCTTTTCATCCACGATGTAATCGGCGTCGATGTTGGGATCTTCCTCCTCCTTGGCGTCGGTCTCCACGATGGTGAAGCGCTTGAGCTTGCGGGCGAAGGCATCGGCCATGTCGTAGAGCTGGGTGGACTTGTCGCCCTGGCCGGAGATGATGAGGGGGGTGCGGGCTTCATCGATCAGGATGGAGTCCACCTCGTCCACGATGGCGAAGTTGTGTCCCCGCTGCACCAGCTCGTTGGCATAGATGGCCATGTTGTCCCGCAGGTAGTCAAAGCCCATCTCGTTGTTGGTGCCGTAAGTAATATCGGCGTTATAGGCCTTCTGGCGCTCCTCCTTGGTCAGATCGTGGATGATCAGACCCACGCTCAGCCCCAGAAAACGGTGGACCTTGCCCATCCACTCGCTGTCGCGCTTGGCAAGGTAGTCGTTGACGGTGACGATATGGACGCCCTTGCCGGTCAGGGCGTTCAGATAGGCGGGCAGAGTGGCCACCAGTGTCTTGCCTTCACCGGTCTTCATCTCGGCGATACGGCCCTGATGCAGCACGATGCCGCCCACCAGCTGGACGGGGTAGGGGCGCATCCCCAGTACGCGGTCCGCCGCCTCCCGGACGGTGGCAAAGGCCTCCGGCAAAATGTCGTCCAGTGTTTCGCCGTTTTGGAGGCGTTCCTTGAATTCCGGCGTTTTGGCCTGCAGCTGGGCGTCGGTCAGCGCCTTATACTCCTCCTCCATGCCCTCGATCTTGTGAACGATGGGCCAGATGGATTTCAGCTCCCGTTCGGAATAGGTTCCGAAAATTTTGGTGATCAGTCCCATGTATTTTGATCCTTTCTGTGAAAAGAATTCCTGCATCACATAGTAATACAAATACCAGTATACCACACTGTGCCATCATATGCAAAGGAAATTTGACGAATCCCGGTTCGGGGCAAGTTGCGGCTTGCCTGCGGCGGGGAAACGTGGTATGATAAAAATATCATAGCAGAAAAACACACAGAAACTGTGAACATTTTGGAAAGGATATACGCCATGAAGCTGAGCTTTTTCGGCGCTGACCAGTGCGTCACCGGCAGCTGCCACTGTTTAGAGGTCAACGGCAAGCACATTCTCATCGACTGCGGATTGCAGCAGGGACGGGACGAGGTGGACAACGCCGCGCTGCCCTTTCATCCCGGCAGCATCGACGCGGTGCTGGTGACCCATGCCCATATCGACCACTCCGGCCGCATCCCCATGC
>CAKTKM010000142.1 GCA_934569425.1 uncultured Oscillospiraceae bacterium | reverse complement strand
TCTACGGCCTGCGTCCGGCCTCCACCGCCATGGTGGCCTCCGCCGGTATCGGCGTGGTGCTGCTGAGTCTGGTGAATACGGAGGCCGCGGGTCTGGATTTCTTCCGCTGGAAGGAGATCGCCCTTGCGGCGGTGATCCTGCTCCTGACCCGCTGGGTACCCTTTACCAAAAAGCTGCACCCCATTGTCTTCATTGCCGCCGCCGCGGCAGTTGGCGTGGCGCTGAAATTCTGATATGCCAAAAGCACACCTTATGCGTTGAATAAGGTGTGCTTTCTTTCTTGTGGAAACCGTCAAAACCGAAGTTTTTATGGGGGAAAAGTTATGGTATTTGTCAGTTGTAATTTTTTTCCGCAAAGGGTATCATAAGAATAAACTTTTATAAGGAGGACTATTCCCATGGAGCAGTTGAAGGAACGCATCCGCCGCGAGGGTAAGGTGCTGCCGGGCAATATCATCAAGATCGACGGTTTTTTGAACCACCGCGTAGACACCAAACTTTTGGGCGACATCGCAGACGAATTCGCCAAGTACTTTGACACCGAAAAGGCCACGGTGGTGCTGACCGCCGAAGCCAGCGGCATTGCCCTTGCCACCGTCTGCGCCGAGCGGTACGGCGTTCCCATGCTGTTTGCTAAAAAGGCCAAAAGCGACAACATCGAAAGCGGCCTGATCCAGAGCGAGATCTTCTCCTATACCTACAAGAAGAAGGTGACGCTGCTGGTGTCGCAGGAATGGCTCAGTGAAAACGACCGCGTCCTTATCATTGATGACTTTATGGCCAACGGCTATGCCATGGGCGGCCTTGTAGACATTGTCCGGAAAGCCGGTGCGCAGCTGGTGGGCATCGGCGTTGCGGTGGAGAAGGGCTTTCAGGGCGGCGGCGACCGGTTCCGTGCCATACCGGATGTACCCTATAAGGCGCTGGCTGTCATCGACTCCGCCACCGTGGACGGCGGCATCACCTTCCGGGAGGATGTTTGAGATGAAGAGAGTTCTGGTTCTGGATTTCGGCGGCCAGTATAACCTGCTGGTGGCTCGCCGCGTCCGCGAGTGCGGCGTGTACTGCGAGATCAAGTCTTTCCGTCTGCCGCTGGAGGAGATCCGTGCCTTCGCGCCCGACGCCCTGATCTTCACCGGCGGTCCCGCCACTGTGTTTGAGCCCAACGCCCCCATGGTGGACAAGGCGCTCTTTGATATGGGGATCCCCGTGCTGGGCATCTGCTATGGCCAGCAGCTGATGATGCACCTGCTGGGCGGCCAGTGCCGCCGGGCGGAGACCCGCGAATACGGCAAGGTGGAGCTGACCCACACCGCCTCTCCGTTGTTTGACGGCGTGCCGGAAAAAGCCGTCTACTGGATGAGCCACGGCGTCGAGGTGGAGCGCATGGCGCCCGGCTTCGAGGCCGTCGGCTTCACGGACGGCTGCCGCCACGCGGCGGTGCAGTGGGTGGAAAAGAAGCTCTACGGCGTGCAGTTCCACCCCGAGGTGCTGCATACGGAATACGGTACCCGGATCCTGAAGAACTTCCTTTACACCATCTGCGGCTTCCAGCCGGAGTGGGCCATGGCCTCCTATCTGGAGGAGGCGGTGGACGAGTGCCGCCGCCGGATCGGCAAGGGTCGTGTGCTGCTGGCGCTGTCCGGCGGCGTGGACAGCTCCGTGGCCGCGGCGCTGCTGCAGCGCGCCGTGGGCGGCCAGCTGACCTGTATCTTTGTGGATCACGGCCTGCTGCGCAAGGACGAGGGCGATCAGGTGGAGCAGGTGATGAAGCACCAGTTCCATGTGGACGTGCGCCGCGTCAACGCCGGCAAGCGTTTCCTCGACAGGCTGTCCGGCGTCACCGAGCCGGAGCGGAAGCGTAAGATCATCGGCGAGGAGTTCATCCGCGTGTTTGAGGAAGAGGCCAGGAAGATCGGCGCCGTGGACTTCCTTGCGCAGGGAACCATCTATCCCGATGTGGTGGAGTCCGGTCTGGGCGGCGAAAGTACCGTCATCAAGAGCCATCATAACGTGGGCGGTCTGCCGGACTGCGTGGATTTCAAGGAGATCGTGGAGCCGCTGCGCCGCCTGTTCAAGGACGAGGTGCGCCAGCTGGGTACCGAGCTGGGTCTTCCCGATGAGCTGGTGTGGCGCCAGCCCTTCCCCGGCCCCGGCTTGGCCATCCGCGTCATCGGCGATATTACCGAGGAAAAGCTGTCCATCCTGCGGGAGGCGGACGCCATCTTCCGGGAGGAAATGCACCTTGCCGGTCTCGACCGTACCACCAGCCAGTTCTTCGCCGTGCTGACAGATCTGCGCAGCGTAGGCGTCATGGGAGACGAGCGGACGTACGATTATACGCTGGCACTTCGCGCCGTGCAGTCGCAGGACTTCATGACCGCCACATGGTCCCGCCTGCCCTATGAGCTGCTGGATAAGGTCTCCAGCCGCATCGTGGGCGAGGTGAAGCACATCAACCGCATCTGCTACGACATCACCTCCAAACCCCCCGCCACCGTGGAGTGGGAATGATTGCATCCCAGAAAAAGTCCAGTCATGCCAAGGCTTTTTCGCCATGAGTGCCCGCCGTGGCAACAAAATGGCAACATTATTTGAATTATTGCGATAACAAAAAGCGCTATCTGATTTGAAGCCAAGTCAGATAGCGCTTTTTTCTATTGTTTTTTAATCAGCTTTCAGCCGGTCCTTGAACGCCTCCACCATCGCATCGCTGAACTGCTGGGACGGCACTTTCACATAACCGGAGGTTTCGTCATATTTCGGGTAGTTATAACGCCACTTGTCGTAGTCCTCCCGGTTGATTTCGCCATTGCGGAGCCTTTCCGCCTGCTCAGCCCACGCAGTGAGCATTTCGGATAGCTCGGCAGCATCCTTCCCCCTCCGAGGATCCACACGCAGAGAAACGCCGTTCTCGCCGGCTTCCACCGTCAGACCGTAGCGATCCTCCAAGGTGAACAGGGTGTGCATTAGGGCAAGGTACACCAATCTACAAAGCGTGGCTTTCCCACAAAACGGGAGGCGCTTGCTTGGGAGCGTAAACAGCTCCACAAGGTGGAAGCTGATCTGGATATGACCTTTGAAAGTTTTATCGACACCTACACAGCCGATATGAAGAACCGGCTGAAAGAGAACACTTGGCACACGAAAGAGCATATCATCCGCACCAAGCTGCTTCCCTATTTCGCCAAGCGGAAAATGAACTCGATCCAGCCCAAAGACATTATCGCTTGGCAAAATGAGATGATCAAATGTCGGGATAAGAGCGGCGAGGCGTATTCGCCGGTGTATCTCAAAACCCTGCACAATCAGCTCAGTGCCATTTTCAATCACGCTGTGAAATTCTACGGGCTGAAAGACAATCCCGCCGC
>CAKTKM010000141.1 GCA_934569425.1 uncultured Oscillospiraceae bacterium | reverse complement strand
GGCTTTGTCTTTTCACATGAAAAGACAAAGCCCATGGGCTTTGTCTTTTCACATGAAAAGACAAAGGCGTTTTCTGTGCGTCACAGAGAGACAACATGGGCGGCAGCGCCGAAGTGGGGGAGAAAAACCACAAGACACAAAAAAGAGAGGAGCAACGACATGAGACAGGAAAAGAAGGCCGGCAGCGGCACGAAACGGGCGCTGCTGACCAGTGTGCTGGCTATTGTGCTGTGTCTGGTGATGCTGATGGGTTCCACCTTCGCATGGTTCACCGATACGGCCTCCACCGGCGTCAACAAGATCGTGTCCGGAAATCTGGACGTGGGTCTGCAGTATTGGGGCGTTGGCGAGAATAGCCAAAAGAAATGGCTCGACGCGGAAAACGCCGAGGATCTGTTCGACAAAAATGCCGTGTGGGAGCCGGGCTACACCCAGATCATCTATCTGAAGGTGAAGAACAACGGCAATCTGGCGCTGAACTATGCCATGCAGATCACGCCGGTGCATGAGACCGTGGGCGTCAATGTGAACGGCGATGAGTTCAAGCTGTCCGACTATATCAAGTTCGGCTGGACGACGTTCACCGCCGATGCGGATGGCGCGCCGGTAAGCAGCCTTGACCGTGCGGCGGCCCGCAGCGCCGCAGGCGAAGGTGTGAAGCTGGGCGAGAGCCTGCACCGTCAGGTGACGCAAGAGCAGGAGGACGGAACGAAGGTACCGGTACCTCTGGCAGCCAAAGCGGAAGAACTGGTGGCGCTGGTGGCGTGGATGCCGGAGGACGTGGGCAACGAGGCCAACTACGGCACGGCGCAGCCCGCCATCGAGCTGACGCTGAAGGTGCTGGCCACCCAGGCTGCCGTGGAGAGCGACAGCTTCGGCAGCACCTATGACGCCGCCGCGGCGACCGAGGAAGGCCTGGACAGCAAACCAGAGTATAATTACAGCTACACCGAAGAGGAAGGTGTCACCCTGATCACCGATGAAAACGGCAAAGTGGTCAAGGCCATTGTGTCCGGTGTTAATGGCAAGGTGCCGGATGGACTCTTCGCGAATTTGAAGCAATCGGTAGATGAAAATGGCAAACCGATAGCGGTGCCGGCCGAGAGATGGGTAGATCTCACGGAAGTCGTGATCGAGGATGGTGTGACAGAGATCGGCAAGGATGCGTTTCAAGGTTGCGTAGGGCTGACAAACGTGACGATCCCCGATAGCGTCAAGAAAATCGGCACTTGGTCGTTTTATATGTGCAAAGGCCTGAAAAATGTAGATATTCCCGCAAATGTGGAGATCGGCGACTCCAGCTTCCGCCAAAGCGGTTTGGAGCAGGTGACGGTTTCTGGCGGCTCTGTTGGACAGTATGCTTTCCACAAAAACGTGAACCTGAAAGAAATAGACATCAACTGCGAGACCATAGGTGATGAGGCGTTCTCCGGCTGCGATTCTTTGACGGACATTACGCTGGGAAGCAGCGTGAAGACCCTTGGCAGAGCGGTGTTCTATACCTGCAAAAACTTGGAGAATGTTGAGATACCCAGCACCGTGACCGACATCGGGGAGAAGACTTTCTACTCTTGCCCCGCGCTGAAGGAGGCTATTATCAGAGCTGGAACGGTCAAGGCTGGAACCTTCTATAACTGCAGTGCATTGACGACACTGATCATCAGTGACAACGCGACGTTGGATGCCTCCTTTACGGTGGGAAACACGTATGCAAAAGAGGCACTTGAAACCGTCAAAATCGGAAAAGGCGTGATCGGCGACAACGCATTCAATAATTGCAAGAAGCTTACCACCGTGGAGTTGGGCAATGGCGTGACCTCGATTGGTAAAAGAGCGTTTCTCAACTGCACACAGCTGCCCTCCATCACCATCGGCGATGGTGTGACCTCCTCTATTGGGGCAAGTGCGTTTAGCGGCTGTACGGCGCTGACAAATGCGAATATCGGGAGCGGCGCCATTGGTGCCACCGCGTTCCAAGATTGCTCGCGCCTTGACAACGTGACGCTGGGCGATGGTGTGACCTCGATTGGTACAAATGCATTCCTCAGATGTACGGCACTGACCTCCATCAGCATCGGCAGCAACGTGAAGACAATTGAAAACTTCGCATTTTCCAGTTGTACGACACTGCAAGAAGTGACAATCCCTGCCGCAGAGACGCTGGGACGAAGTATTTTCAATGCGGCAAGTGCTCTGCGGAAAGTTACCTTTGGCAATGATGTGATGAACATTGCAGCCGGTGTATTCAATGGCAGCGGTATGAAGGCCAATAACGGCCAGCTCTTCCTGAAGGCTGGCACATGGACAAGTAATCGCCAATCCATTCAGGTGACGGAAAGACAGGGCATCACTGTTGGTAACAAAGTTTTCGATCAGATTGTAGCCGGCAAGGCCGCAAACTGGTCTGCCAACTAACCCGCTATTTTCCCTCCCCATGAGAAGTCCCGCGTCTTCGGACGCGGGCTTCTCCTTTTGCGGCTTCTCCTTTTGCCGTCAAATGCCTTGACACCGCCTGCAAATCCTGCTACAATAGACGCTGCAATCGAATAGCGCTATGATCGGAAAGAGTATGTCCATCCCACGGGGAGAGAGAGAAGGGGTCACCGGCTGAAAGCCCCTTTACCCGCTGCGGGCAGAAAGTGCGTCCGTGAGCGCGGGGGATGCAGACGCCCTCCGGCTGGCCGCCGTCATCCGGCCAAACTTGAGTGAAAAACGAGAGTGGAACCGCGAAGTATTTTTTCGCCTCTCAGACAATGCTGTCTGAGAGGCGTTTTTTATCTGTCAAGTAAAAATGAATCATAAAAGGAGAGATCATCATGTATCTGTATAATTCCGCCACCCACCGTAAGGATGAGTTCAAGACCCACACCCCTGGCCATGTGGAGATGTATACCTGCGGCCCCACCGTGTATCACTTCGCCCACATCGGCAACCTGCGCTCCTACATCATGGAGGATGTGCTGGAGAAATACCTGCGCTACTCAGGCTATGACGTGAACCGCGTCATGAACATCACCGACGTGGGTCACCTGACCTCCGATGCCGACGAGGGTGAGGATAAGATGCTCAAGGGCGCCAAGCGGGAGCACAAATCCGTCATGGAGATCGCCCAGTATTATACCGACGCTTTCTTTGCCGATTGCCGGAAGCTGAACATCAAGCGCCCCGACGTGGTACAGCCCGCCACCGGCCTGATCGACGACTATATCAAGATCATCACCAAGCTGCTGGATACCGGCTATGCCTACCATGCCGGCGGCAACATCTATTTCGACACCAGCAAGCTGGAGCGCTACTATATCTTCAACGACCACAACGAGGAGGATCTGGCTGTCGGCGTCCGCGAGGGCGTGGAGGAGGACACCAACAAGCGCAACCGCAACGACTTCGTGCTGTGGTTCACCAAGTCCAA
>CAKTKM010000140.1 GCA_934569425.1 uncultured Oscillospiraceae bacterium | reverse complement strand
GTCGATCAGCAGCAGCACCTCGCAGGCGCCGCCCCCCGGCAGGCGCTGTCCCAGCAGGCGTGCCGGCAGCACGCGGGAGTCGTTCAAAATCAGACAGTCGCCGGGACGCAGATATTCCGGCAGATCAAAAAAATGCCGGTGTTCCCATGCGCCGGTATCCTTATCCAGCACCAGCAGCCGGGATGCGTCCCGTTTCTCGATAGGCGTCTGGGCAATCAGCTCCTGCGGCAGATCAAAATAGAAATCATGTGTTTTCATATTCTTGCTCATTTCCGATGTCATTTCGTCTTTTGCGGCTATTTATGATAACACATTTCCCAGCTTTCTTCAACAGTTTTCTTCCTCCTGGAAATTTTACAAAATATTTCATTGAATCCTTCGGTTTATCGTTGACGATACTGCTGCGGCGTTGTATAATGATAAAAGTAACAAGGATCCCCCATCCTGCCATTCGAATTTAGGAGGAAACGTACATGATCAATACGATAAATGGCATTTTAGAAGCCGCCAAGGGCGGCAAGACCGGCGTCATTGCCGTAGCTGCCGCTCATGACCAGCCGGTCATCGAGGCTGTGGTGGAAGCCCGCAAGGAGGGTATCGCCACCCCCATTCTGGTGGGACATGTGGACGAGATCAAGGATATGCTGTCCGGTCTGGGTGAGAACCCCGCCGATTACGAGATCATCGCCGGTGACAGCGATACCGACTGCGCCGCCAAGGCCGTGGCCCTGTGCGCCGAGGGCAAGGCCAATTTCCTGATGAAGGGCATCCTGGGCACCGCCGACCTGATGCGCGCCGTGTTCAGCAAGGAGTGCGGCCTGCGCACCAGCCATCTCACCACCCACTGCATGTTCTATGAGATCCCCGCCTACGGCAAGATGGTGATCCTCACCGACGGCGGTGTCAACACCTTCCCCGATCTGGACAAGAAAGCCGAGATCCTGGAGAATGCCGCCATGGTTCTGCACGCGCTGGGCTACGAGAGCATCAACGCCGCCTGCATCTGCGGCGCCGAGGTCGTCAATCCCAAGATCCAGTCCACCGTGGATGCCGACGCTCTGGCTCACATGACCGAGCGCTGGAGCAAGTACAACATGAACGTGTGCGGCCCCGTGGCGCTGGATCTGGCAGTCAGCAAGGAGGCCTGTCACCACAAGCACTACACCGCTCCCGGCGCCGGTGACGCCGACATTCTGCTGGTTCCCAACTACGAGGTGGGCAACGGTATCGGCAAGGCCGCTTCCCTGTTCGGCAACGCCAAGAACGCCGGTATCATTCTGGGTGCCAAGGTGCCTATCGTGCTGGTGTCCCGTGCCGACAGCGCTGAGTCCAAGCTGGCTTCCATCGCCGCCGGCAGCGTACTGGCACAGCGGATGAAGTTAAACTAAAGCTTGTCTGTGTTTCGTTTGCATAAATTTTTTAAGCAAATTCACCTTTCTTTGATAATTGCTTGACAATCAAGGAAGACCCTCGTATAGTAATAGTTGGTCACGCGTGTGTTTTGAGCCACATGCGTATAAATAAGGAAAAGAAGAATAGGAGCTGTTATCATGGTCAATCAGGAATACTACACGTTAGGCACTGCCCCTTCCGTCATTCGTCAGCTGTTCGCCTATGGTCTGGAGCAGGCCAAGGTCGTCGGCCCCGAAAATGTTTATGACTACTCTCTGGGCAATCCCAGCATCCCCGCTCCCAAGAAGGTCAACGAGTCCATCAAGAAGATCGTGGACGAGACCGACTCCATCAAGCTGCACGGCTACTCCATGGCTCCCGGCTTTGAAGAGGCCCGTGCCGCTGTAGCCAAAGATCTGTCTGCCCGTTTCGGTCTGGATGTCAAGGCCAGCGAGCTGTTCTTCACCTGTGGTGCCGCTCCCGCTCTGATCTCCATCATCAAGGCGCTGATCGTGGACGCCGACAGCGAGATCATGGCCATCGCCCCCTTCTTCCCCGAGTACCGTCCCTTCGTCAACGCCAACGGCGGTAAGCTGGTGGTGGTTCCCGCTGATACCAAGGCTTTCCAGATCCATCTGGACGAGGTGGAGAAGCGCATCACCAAGCACACGCAGGGCATCATCGTCAACTCCCCCAACAACCCCTCCGGTGTTGTGTATACCGAGGAGACCCTGAAGGGTCTGGCCGCTCTG
Organism: uncultured Oscillospiraceae bacterium; assembly: GCA_934569425.1. Taxonomy (GTDB): domain Bacteria; phylum Bacillota; class Clostridia; order Oscillospirales; family Oscillospiraceae; genus Vescimonas. Next base: position 1,343 of record CAKTKM010000140.1, on the reverse strand, counting down.
CTGGAGCGCAAGAGCGCCGAGTATGGTCATCCCATTTACATCATTGCCGATGAGCCCTATCGTGAGCTGGTCTACGGCGGCGTGAAGGTTCCCTTCATCCCCTGCCTCTATAAGAATACTATCGTGTGCTATTCCTACTCCAAGTCTCTGTCCCTGCCAGGTGAGCGTATCGGCTACGTCTACGTCCCCGGCTTCGCCGAGGACAGCGCCGCGGTGTATGCCGCGATCTCCGGTGCCGCCCGTATCATGGGTCATGTCTGCCCCCCGACCCTGATGCAGAAGGTCATCGAGTATTGTGCCGAGGAACGCCCCGATCTGGTGGCTTACGATGAGAACCGTAACCTGCTGTATAACAGCCTGACCGAGATGGGTTACGAGTGCGCCAAGCCCGACGGTGCCTTCTACCTGTTCGTCAAGGCTCCCAACGGCGATGCCAACGTCTTCTCCGAGAAGGCCAAGCTGGGTCATAACCTGCTGGTGGTCCCTGCCGACGGCTTCGGCTGCCCCGGCTTCTTCCGCCTGAGCTACTGTGTATCCAGCGATATGATCCGCCGCAGCCTGCCCGCCTTCAAGGCCATGATCGAATCCTTCAAATAAGCGCTACTTATAGAAAAACTGCCGCATCTACAAGGATGCGGCAGTTTTTTGCGTCAGATTTAGGAATTTTTACCCTTGTAAAGTCCAATAACGCCCGCTATAATAGATTGCATATTTTTTATGAAAGAGGTGCTAAGGCATGAGTAAGGTTTTCATTCCCGCCGGTTACAAAACGCCGCTGTCTGTCTACGAGATGCAGCGTGCCATTGAGTTCATCAAGAGTAACTTTCAGGTCAATCTGGGTCAGGCGCTGAATCTGCGCCGGGTGTCCGCCCCCCTGTTTGTCCGTGAGGACTCCGGTTTGAATGATAACCTCAACGGCGTGGAGCGTCCTGTTTCTTTTGATATTCCCGACGTGGGAGCCAACGGTCAGGTGGTACACTCTCTGGCCAAGTGGAAGCGTCTGGCGTTGAAACGCTATCAGTTCAATGTCGGCAAAGGTCTGTTCACCGACATGAACGCCATTCGCCGCGATGAAGAGGTGGACAACCTCCACTCTGTCTATGTGGATCAGTGGGACTGGGAAAAGGTCATTTCCCGCGAAGATCGTAATGTGGACTTCCTGAAGCAGACCGTCCGCGCCATTGTGGGCGCCGTGGTGGAGACCAACGACGCCCTGCAGATCGCCTTCCCCAGCCTGCACACCAAGCTGGATCGGGAGGTCTACTTCGTCACCACGCAGGAATTGGAAGACCGCTGGCCCGACCTGACTCCCAAGGAGCGGGAGCACGCCATCTGCCGTGAGC
>CAKTKM010000139.1 GCA_934569425.1 uncultured Oscillospiraceae bacterium | reverse complement strand
CGTCTGGACAAGCTGATGGACATTGCCGCCCGTTCCCTGAAGACCAAGCGCACCGTTATCACCAAGCTGCTGAACGCCGGGCTCTATCCCTATACCAAGCGGTATCTGGGTACCTTTGACAACCATTTTTCCACCATCGGCCTCATCGGCATGAACGAGGTGGGTCTCAACGCCAACTGGCTGCGGAAGGATCTGACCCATCCCGAGACGCAGGCCTTTGCCAAGGACGTGCTGAACCATATGCGCGAGCGGCTCAGCGACTATCAGGAGCAGTACGGCGACCTCTACAATCTGGAGGCCACCCCTGCCGAATCCACCACCTACCGCTTTGCCAAGCACGATAAGAAGCAGTATCCCGACATTATCACCGCCAACGAGAACGGCACCCCCTATTACACCAACTCCAGCCACCTGCCTGTGGGCTATACCGAGGATATTTTCTCCGCCCTTGACGTGCAGGACGAGCTGCAGACCCTCTATACCTCCGGCACGGTGTTCCACGCCTTCCTGGGCGAGAAGCTGCCGGACTGGAAGGCGGCCGCCCAGCTGGTACGGAAGATCGCCGAGAATTACAAGCTGCCCTATTATACCCTGTCGCCCACCTATTCCGTGTGCAAGAACCACGGCTATCTGTCCGGCGAGGTGTCCACCTGCCCCCACTGCGGCGAGCGCACGGAGATCTACAGCCGCATCACCGGCTACTACCGTCCCGTCCAGAACTGGAACGATGGTAAGGCGCAGGAGTTCAAGGATCGTAAGGTCTATGACATCGGCCATTCCCACCTGACCCATCAGGGCGTTCTGCACCCCGATGTAAAGCCTGAGATCACCCCGGAGCAGCCCGACCGTCCCGCCGAAACGCCTGCCGGAAATACCTGCGGCACGGTGAAGCTCTTTGCCACCCGTACCTGCCCCAATTGCAAGCAGGCGGAAAAGCTGCTGACGGAGGCCGGCATCCCCTTCACCCGCCTGCTGGCGGAGGAGAATGGTGCTGAGGCCGCCCGTCTGGGGATCCGTCAGGCCCCCACGCTGGTGGTGGGCGACGGCGAGGATAAGTTTGTGGGTCTGGCCGCCGTGCGGCAGTTTATCGCCCAGTATAACGACTGACCCCTCGGTTTTTCTGTACCGATAACCCCCTTTTATGTACCAAAACAGCCGTTTTATGTACCGAAAAAGCCCCCTTATCAGGGGGCTTTTTATCGAAATAAAAAGGAGAAATATATAAATGTACGACATTATAGTTGTTGGCGGAGGCCCAGCCGGACTGACGGCGGCGCTGTACGCCGCCCGCGCCGGAAAGACCGTGGCAGTGGTGGAACGGGAAGCCACCGGCGGCCAGATCGTCTATTCTCCGCTGGTGGAAAACTATCCCGCGGTTCCCGCCCTGTCCGGTGCGGACTTTGCCCAGAAGCTCACCGAACAGGTGGAGAACCTCGGGGTTTCCGTTATTTTTGACGAGGTGACGGGTTTTTCCCGTGCGGACGGCGGCTTTTCCGTCCGCCGCACCGGCGGCGAGGAGCGGTGTGCAGCGCTGGTGCTGGCTACCGGCGCTGCACACCGGCATCTGGGACTTGCCGGCGAGGAGGAGCTGGTGGGCTGCGGCGTTTCCTACTGCGCCGTATGTGACGGCGCCTTCTATACCGGCCGCGATGTGGCGGTGGTGGGCGGCGGCGACACCGCCCTGCAGGACGCCCTGTTCCTCTCCAACAGCTGCCGTCATGTGACGCTGATCCACCGGCGGGATCAATTTCGGGGTGAGGATCGTCTGGTGCGGCAGGCGGAGAGCCGGGAGAATATCACCATCCTCTACAGCCACACCGTAGACGCCCTGTGTGCGGAAAACGGCGAACTGACCGGCATCGCGGTGAAGGACGGCAAAACCGGCGAGATCCGCCGGCTGCCGGTGGAGGGCTTGTTTGTCGCCGTGGGGCAGCTGCCCCAAAGCGCACCCTTCGCGGGGGAGGTGGCCACCGCTGATGGCTACTATCAGGCGGGGGAGGATACGCTGACTGCCTGCGCCGGTGTATTTGCCGCCGGTGATGGTCGGGTGAAGTCCGTCCGCCAGCTGACCACCGCTGTAGGCGACGGCGCGGTGGCGGGACTAGCCGCCTGCCGGTATGTGGACGCCTTGTGATGAAAGCGGCGGGACGATCCCATTCGGCTCCAAAAGCGCACGGATCGCTTCCGGATTTCAAAAAAATATGTGCATGACGCGGCGTTGGGGATTGCTCATGACGCTGCGTCATGTGTTACAGTGGCGTTGTAAGGAGGTGAAACGCCATGTCCAAATACACCACGGGAGAACTGGCAAAGCTGTGCGGCGTCACGGTGCGGACGGTGCAGTATTATGACACCCGGGGCATCCTGATCCCCACGGAGCTGTCCGAGGGTGGACGGCGGCTGTATACGGAGGAGGATGTCCGGCGGCTGAAGGTCATCTGCTTTCTGCGGGAGATGGGACTGCCTATCGACGCCATCGGCCAGCTGCTGTCCGAACCGGAGCCGGAACGGGTCATCGATGCCCTGCTGGAGCAGCAGGAGCGGGAGATCCGTCACACGCTGGCGGAGAATGAGACGCGCCTTGACCGGATCACGGCGCTGCGGCGGCAGGTGCGGCAGCAGGAGCGGTTTTCCATGGAATCCATTGGGGACATGGCGTACTTGATGGAACGATACGCGCAGCTGAAACAGGTGCATACAACCATGCTGCTGGCGGGCATTCCCATGTCCCTGCTGGAGATAACAGGCGTCGTGCTGTGGATCGTCACCGGGATCTGGTGGCCCTTTGCGGTCTATCTGCTGCTGTCGGTACCCTTTGGTATTCTGATCAGCCGGTACTATTTCCAGCGGGTGGCCTATCTCTGCCCCCAGTGCCACACGGTGTTCCGGCCAACGCGGAAGGAGGCGTTTTTCGCCCGGCATACCCCGTCAGCCCGAAAGCTGAGATGTCCCAACTGCGGCCATCACGGCTTCTGCGTGGAGACCTTCGGAGGTGGGGCGGTATGAAGAGGTTCCTGACCAGATACCGCGATCCGCTGCGGTTTACGCTGGCGCTGCTGCCGGTGGCGGCCATAGCGGGCTATCTGGTGATCCGCTATCAGCTGGAGCTGTACGACGAGACCACGCTGCGCACCATGCTGGAGCAGGTGGGAAGTATGACGGTGCTGCTGGCGCTCGGAACGGTGCAGACGGCGGTATACGCCGCTGTAAGCGGCTTTTTCGGGTATCTTCTGGCGGAAAAGCTGGGGCTGATGGGAGCTTTTCGGCTGGAAAAGCGTCCGCTGCTGCGGACGCTGGCGGTATCGGTCCCGCTGGGAGTGCTGTTCAGTCTGGACTACTGGACGTTCGGCGCGTGGCTGCCCGGTACAGCGGTGCGGGATTCCGCCGCGGCGGGGCTGACCGTGTGGGGCTGGTCATCGGCCGTTCTCTACGGCGGCGTCATCGAAGAGGTGCTGATGCGGCTGTTCCTTATGAGCCTGCTGGCCTTTTTGGGGTGGAAGCTGTTTTTTCGCCGCCGGGAGACCGCGCCCGCCGGGGTGATCGCGGCGGCCAATGTGCTGGCGGCGCTGCTGTTCGCGGCGGGGCATCTGCCGGCTACGGTGAG
>CAKTKM010000138.1 GCA_934569425.1 uncultured Oscillospiraceae bacterium | reverse complement strand
CCTTTCAGCGTCACCAGTCCCAGCCCGTCCAGAAAGCCCGCGGCAATGCCCACCACGTTCTTGGCGGCGGCGCCGACCTCGTTGCCCAGCAGGTCATTGCCGTAGTAAAAGCGGATCAGGTCGCCGGAGAACTCCCGCACCAACCGCTGCTTTACCTGCGGATCCTCGCTGTCGATCACCATGCAGTTGGGGATCCCCCGGTAGAATTCCTGCACATGACCCGGCCCCAGCCATACGGCAACGGCGTTGGAAGGCGCCAGATACTCCTGCGCCACCTGACTGAGCCGTTCGCCGGTGCCGATCTCCAGACCCTTCATGCACAGGACGAAGGTCTTGTCCCGCAGCGCCATGGGGCACAGCTCCTCCATGAGACCCCGCAGGTTCTGGGAGCCGATGGAGATGATGACCGTTTCCGCGCTCTGCACACAGGCAAGATCGGTAGACAGAACGACAGACTCCGGCAGCGTCAGAAGATCATTGCTGCGGGTCTTGAGAAAGCGTTCCATCCGCGCCGAGCCGTGCCGCCCGTACAGCGTCACATGATGGCCGATACGGTCAAGGTACCATGTGATCAGTGAGCCCCAGCGTCCGCAGCCGATGACTGTGATGTTCATGTATGTTCCTCCTTGGAAAAGCAGGAACGTGTCAAACACGTTCCTGCCATATCTGCAAGCTGCTGTGCGGGGTTATCTCACGATCAGTGTCCGTCCGTCCATCTCCGGCGGGCAGGCCAGACCCAGCACGTCCAGAATGGTGGGGGCGATGTCCGCCAGACGGCCGGGGCGCAGCTGGCTTCCGGCGCCGCACAGGATGAAGGGTACCGGATTGGTGGTATGAGCGGTCATGGGGCTGCCGTCGGGCTGCTTCATATCCTCGGCGTTGCCGTGATCGGCGGTGATCATGGCGATGCCGCCCATCTTCAGCGTGGCGTCCACCACCTTGCCCACGCAGGTGTCCACGGTCTCCACGGCCTTTACGGCGGCCTCCAGCACACCGGTATGACCCACCATGTCACAGTTGGCGAAGTTCAGGATGATCACGTCATAGTTGCCGGACTCGATCCGCTCCACGCACTTGTCGCATACCTCAAAGGCGCTCATCTCCGGTTGCAGGTCGTAGGTGGCCACCTTGGGGGAGGGAACCAGCACCCGATCCTCGCCGGGGTACTGTGTCTCCACGCCGCCGTTGAAGAAGAAGGTCACATGGGCGTACTTCTCCGTTTCGGCAATGCGCAGCTGCGTCATGCCCATGCTGCTGAGATACTCGCCCAGACCGTTTTTCACCGCCACGCGGGGCCATGCCACCAGCACGTTGGGCATGGCGGCGTCATACTCGGTGTTGCACACATAGGTGGTGGGGAAGAACTCCCGGGCAAAGCCGTCAAAATCGGGGTCCACGATGGCGCGGGTGATCTCACGGGCGCGGTCGGGGCGGAAATTGAAGAAGATCACGCTGTCGTTGTCGCCGATGGTGCTGTCCCTGTCGCACACCACAGGCTCCATGAACTCATCGGTGACGCCGTTTTCATAGGACTTGGCCACCGCGTCCACGGGATCGGGGTTCTGTGCGCCTTCGCCGTACACCATGGCGTCATAGGCCATCTGCACCCGCTCCCAGCGCTTGTCACGATCCATGGCGTAGTAGCGTCCCATCACCGTGGCGATCCTGCCCACGCCCAGCCGGGCGCACTCGTCCCGCAGCTGTTCCACGAAGCCCTTTCCGCTGGTGGGGGACACGTCGCGGCCATCCAGGAAGCAGTGGACATAGACCTTGGTAAGCCCCTTGTCCTTGGCCATTTTCAGCAGGGCAAACAGGTGCTGGATATGGGAGTGTACGCCACCGTCGGACAGCAGGCCGTACAGATGCAGGCTGCTGCCCTTTTCCAGGCAGTCGTCCATGGCCTTGTGATACGCCTCATTCTTAAAAAAGCTGCCGTCGTCAATGGCGCGGCTGATACGGGGCAGATCCTGAAAGACCACCCGTCCGCCGCCGATGTTGGTGTGACCCACCTCGCTGTTGCCCATCTGTCCGGCGGGCAGACCCACGTCCAGCCCGCTGGCGGACAATGTGGTGTTGGCGTATTCCTTGAACAACCGGTCAAGCACCGGCGTGTTGGCCAGCGTTACGGCGTTGTCGTCGCTGGCGGGAGCCAGTCCAAAGCCGTCCATAATGATCAGCGTAGTCGGTGTCTTGTTCATAACGGAACCTTCCTTTCTCCGGTCTCAGTCCTGATTGGCGGCGTTGATGATCTCCACGAACTCGGGCGCCTTCAGGCTGGCGCCGCCGATCAGACCGCCGTCAATATCGCTCTGACCCAGCAGCTCCGCCGCGTTGGAGGGCTTCATGGAGCCGCCGTACTGAATGGTGATGGAGCGGGCGATGCGGGCGCCGTACAGGTGGCGCACCGTGGTGCGGATAAAGGTGCAGACCTCGGCGGCCTGCTCGGCGGTGGCGGTTTTGCCGGTGCCGATGGCCCATACCGGCTCATAGGCGATGACGCACTTGCGCAGCTTCTCGGCGGGGACGCCCGCCAGCGCGGACTTCACCTGCAGGGCGATCAGCTCCATGGTGATGCCCAGCTCCCGCTGCTCCAGCGTCTCACCTACGCAGATGATGGGGTGCAGGCCGGCCTCCAGCGCGGCCAGTGCCTTCTTGTTGACGGTCAGGTCGGTCTCTCCGAAGTACTGCCGCCGTTCGCTGTGGCCGATGATGACGTACTTCACGCCCAGATCCTTCAGCATCTCGGCGGACACCTCGCCGGTGTAGGCGCCGGACTTTTCATAGAACAGGTTCTGGGCGCCCACAGACACCCGCAGATCCTTGAAGGCGCGGATGGCGGTGGAGATGTTCACGGCGGGGACGCACACCACCACGTCGCACCACTTGGCCTTGGGCATGAGCGTTTTCAGCTCCTCGGCAAACTTCTTGGTCTCGCTGGCGGTCATGTTCATTTTCCAGTTGCCGGCGATAATGGTCTTACGGTATCTGCGATTCATAACAAATTAACTCCTCGTCTTTGTATAATAAATGAGATCAGATCTTCCAAAGGAACAGCGGCTGATCAGGCATCTTCGCTTTTTACCAGTCGCAGTTATCCGCCCGCGAAATGCCTCCCAGCATACCGCAGGCCAGTGGAATGTCGTTGATAAGAATGCTGATTTCCATTTTGTTTTCTCCGGTCATCTCTGCCAGCTTGTCTGTCAGCGCCGTCATAATAGCGTTTTTCGCCTGCTGGGTACGGTCTGGTATTGTCGTCCAGTCGATGCGGACGATAGGGGCAGTTTTCCGGACATTGTCTGCATCCATTTCATGAATGTAAACATATACGTTTTTCAACGGTGTGCTGGTATTGCCGTGGATCGTATCAGCGGCAAAATCCATCAATTCTTTTTTCCATTCAGAGGAATGATTTCCGGTCACAGTGATGTGTATATGCGGCATTTTTACCCTCCTGAGCGGTTATTTTCCAATTTGCTGCTTTATTTGTCCAGCAGGCAGGCCACGCCGGGCAGCTCCAGCCCCTCGAGGAATTCAAGGGACGCGCCGCCGCCGGTGGAGATGTGGGTGATCTTATCGGCAAAGCCCATCTGCTCCACTGCCGCGGCGCTGTCGCCGCCGCCCACGATGGTGACGGCGCCGCTGTCGGCCAGCGCCTGC
>CAKTKM010000137.1 GCA_934569425.1 uncultured Oscillospiraceae bacterium | reverse complement strand
GTGACGCTGCTGAAGCGCAAGCGGGAGGAATAAAAAAACCACAGCAAAAAAGCGGCCACAGGCCGCTTTTTTGCTGTCAGGAAAGGGAAGATGTTCCGGGGCTTCGGCAGCATTCATTCGGTTTTTCGCCGCAGTATCCTATAACGATCCACCAGTCAGCCTTGCGGCTGACAGCTTCCTTTGCACAGGGATACCTTTGTGATCGCACGGTATGAGAATTCTTCAACAGATGGAGGAGCCGCCGCGTAAACGCGGCGGCTCCTGCTTTTTTGTATTGGTATCAAAAATGCGGGAAAGTTAGAATTCGTTGATCCCGCTGACGGCTTCATACAGCCGCTGGAGGTCATAAACGTCGGCCTTGCCGTCGCCGTTGGCATCGGCGGCCAACGCGAAGACTTCGGCGTCCTTGATCTGTCCCTCATTTTCGCCGGTGGTCAGGTAGGTATACAGGCACTGCATATCGCCGGCGTCAATGTCGCCCTGAGCGGTGACGGCACCGTTGACATTGCCCTGACGAATGACGTTGGCGGTGGCCGTGGCGGTAAAGCCGCCGCTGGAGAAGGTCAGTGTCTGCTCACCGTAGCCGCTGACAGGCTGGATGGTGTAGTCATCCAGCTGCAGCTCCTTGTCGCCGTATTGTGCGGTGACATAGGCGGAGCAGCTGAGCACCTGCCCCTGTGTGTTGACCACGGTGTATTCCGGCAGGCCGGTGACCTTGATGCCCTGCATATCGTAGTTGTCCATGTACCACCAAGCCAAACTGTTGTTGATGGCGTAGCGGGCCGCAGCGGAATCCATATAGCAGCAGACGGTGGTGTTGGGGCAGTTGGAAATGCCGGAAGTGCTGCTTCCTTCATAGTTGAGAACTCCGTTATAATTTCTCTGATAGACACCAAATCTGGTCACAGTCTTGGGAATAAACAGGTTCACCAGCTTGTCGCAGTAGGTAAAGGCGTTTTCGGCGATCGCCGTGGCAGACTCAGCAACATTGTAGTAAGGCCAGGGACGGGCAGAGGGGTAGTACCGCAGAACACTCATGTCCTTGCTGTACAGTACGCCCCATTCGTCCGCCGTGAAGGCGGTATTGCCGGAGACAACGGAGAACCGGGTGAGACCGCTGCACGAAGAGAAGGCAAGACTGGAAATATAATTGACTCCGGCACCCAGCGTTATGGAAGTCAGGCTTTTGCAGTTGTAAAAAGCCCCATAGTCGATAGTAGTGACGGTGTCGGGGATCCGAACGCCGGAATAAGCGTCGGTCTTGTCGCCGCCGAACACCAGCGTTTGCAGCGCCGTACAGCCGAAAAAGCACGAATCAGGAATTTTCGTCAGTCCCGCGCAGTTGGGCAGATAGATGTTCTCAATATAGGCGCAGTCGTAGAAAGCTCCCCCTACCAGATTGGCGGTAAGTACCGTGACAGTTTTCAGACTCTGAGGAACGCCACCGCGGTAGTTGATAACGAATACATAGTCAAAGGTCTCGTCGTCATCCACATTGCTGCCAAGGAAGGGTAATACCAGTTCCTCCAGTGTATTGCACTGGGCGAAGGCTCCGGCGCCGATGTTCTTCACGCTGCCGGGTACCGTGAGGGAGGTGAGATTTTCCGCGCCGTAGAAGGACTGGGTCCCCACGGTGTCGCAGGTGTCGGGGATGTCATAGGTGGCGGCGGCGCGCCCGGCAGGGTAGGCGTACAGGTACAGGCCGCACTTGTCAAACAGCACGCCGTCCTGATCGGCGAATTGCAGGTTGTTGGCGTCCACGGTGATGGCGGTCAGGTTTTTGCAGCCCCGGAAGGCGGATGGCTCGATGGCGGAAACATACCGGCCAATGGCGATGGTGTTGACCCAGAAACAGTTGGCAAAGGCGAACTGGTTGACGCCGATGACGTTGTAGGTCTTGCCGTCCTTTGTCACTGTATCGGGAATGACGATGCTGCCGTTCTGGCCGCCGTCGTAACCGGCGTTGTTGCTGGCAGTGGTGCCTACGCCCACGGTGGCGGTCATGGAGGTGGCATTCAACTGGAAGTAGATGCCCTGCCCGTTGCGGCTGCTGTCATCCAGCGTGGAGAAGTCTGTGGTGCTCTTGTCCCGGCACACGGCGTTATAGCCGTTCCATGTGGGGGACGTCCAGCCGGTGGTGCCGCTGTGGTAGAAGACGGTGAAGTTAGAAGAGCCACCCCCAAATACTTCGCGGCCAAAAGTAGTAGGAGCATCGCCAAGGAATTCTGCGGAGGCCAGACTGCTGCAATACCGAAACGCTTCTTTGCCGATAGAGGTGACGCTGTCGGGGATCAGGATTTCTGCCAGAGACGTACAATATTCAAACGCGCTGCTGCCGATGGAGATGACGCCGCTTCCCATGGTGACGGAAGTTAAAGCATAACAGAATGCAAACGCGCTGTCGCCGATGGAGGTGACGCTGTCAGGAATGACGATCTCCGCCAGACTGCTGCAATACTGAAACGCATAGCTGCCGATAGAGGTGATGTTGTCGGGGAGGACGATCTCTGTCAGAGCTTCGCAACATTCAAACGCGCAGCCGCCGATAGAGGTGACGCTGCCAGGAATGACGACCTCCGTAAGGCTGCTGCACCATTGAAACGCACCGCTGCCAATAGAGGTGACGCTGTCGGGGATCACGATTTCCGTCAGACCGCAATTATAGAACGCGCTGCTGCCGATAGAGGTGACGCCGCTGCCCATGGTGACGGAGGTCAAATTATCACAGCTAAAAAACGCAGAATCTCCAATGGTGGTGACGCTATCGGGAATGACGATCTCCATCAGTGCATCGCAATCGTAAAACGCCAAGCCGCCGATGGAGGTAACACTGTCTGGAATTACAATCGACGTTAGAGCCTTGCACTCATAGAACGCATAGCCACCGATCTTTGTGACGCCGCCTAAATCAATAGCGGTCAGGTTGGTGCAACCACGGAACACACAGCTGCCAACGGTGGCAACAGTATCGGCAATAATCACAGACTTGATGTAGCTACGGTAGTTCCATAGAGGGCTTTCCTCGGAAGAATAGTCCTCCATCGCCCCGCTGCCGGTGACGGTCAGCGCGCCGGTGCCGGTGTCCAGCGACCAGCTGACGTTTTCGCCCAGCGTACCGGTATAGAGCCCGCCAGTACCGGAGCCCGTCTCCGCGTCCAGCAGCGAGGGTTCTTCCGTTATGGTGACTTCCTGCTGCTCATCCACAGAGGTTGTGGGCAGCGGCTCCTCCTGCACCGCGGCAGGTTCCGCGGCGTCAAGCTCTTCTGCCAGTGCCTGCACCGGCAGCAGGGTGAAGACCATCAGCATGGCCATCAGCAGGCTTGCAATACGTTTTTTCATAAAATACCCTCTTTTCTCCGATCCTGACAGGCAGTGTCAGGCAAGGCATATTTTCTCATCATTATTGTAGCACTGTTCAGCGCAGCGGGTAAGGGTAGGGGGAACGGCGTATTGCATAAAAATTTTTGTGGAGCTTTGGGGCTTCCAACAAAGACCGGACAGCGAAGAAAAGAGAACAGGCTGCGTGCCTGTTTGCAAGAAAACTGCCGATGGATATTTGCTGGAAAAGTGAGCGCCCTCCAAAACGGAGGGCGCTCGTTTTTCTGCTTTAGAATTCCTTGATCCCGCTGATGTGTTCATACAGCCGCTGGAGATCATAGACATCGGACTTACCGTCACCGTTG
>CAKTKM010000136.1 GCA_934569425.1 uncultured Oscillospiraceae bacterium | reverse complement strand
TGAAAGAGGAAGCAGATCGCGCGCAGGGGCGCGCTGCGGTTCTGATGCAGCGCCTCCTTGCCGCACCATGGCGTGCCGTAGACCTGCCACACACCGCTTTCGCGGCGCAGGGCGGGCTTGTCGTCGTTGAGGATGGACGCTCCAAACAGGCGCGTCCATTTTTCCGTGTGGGTGGATTTTCCCGTGCCCGGCGGCGCGGAAAAGCACACGGCTCGTCCGCCGTATTCCACCGCCGAGGCGTGAAGCATCATCCCCTCGTGGGAGAGAAGCCCCACGGCAAAGCAGTCGCCTGTGGCGATGTACTCCGCAAGGTCCTCCGTTTCCAGCTCGGGACAGAGCGACAGCGCCTGCGCGCCGCCCACGCGGATGGTGATATCCGCCGCGCCGCCGCGGGCGGAGGTCCGATAGACCTCCGCCTGGGCAGCCGTGCGTCCCTTGGGGGACATTTCAACGATCAGATCAGCGATTCGGTAACGCATTACTTTTTGTTGATCTTTCCATTCTCGCCCCAGTAGGTGCGATTGCTCGTGACGCTGGCAGCGGTCCCGAAGCGCTTGTAGCCCCATTGCTTCAAGGCAACCTCGTCCTCAGTCGATATGCCCGTAGCGGCCAGCGCCTCCATCGGCGCAAGCAGGATCAGCTCAGCGGACGGAGCGATATAAGGTTTTTTTACAATTTTCATCATGCTGATTCACTCCGTTTACGGGTTGAGGATGCCCAGATCGGTCAGGAATTTGTTGAGGATCTCCTGCTGCTTGGGAGTGAGGTCCTTGAGGCCGTCGGTTTCCGTCCAGGCGTCCTTGAAGCTCCACTGCTTCGGTTCGCTATCCTGCGTTTCGTTATTTTTGAACATTGCCTGCGCGGTGGCAATGATCTTCTCGGTATAGGCAGCGGGCTTATCCTTTTCGAAGGAACGTTTCAGGTACACCTCGAAGAGAAAGGCGTCACCACTGCGAACGACCGGACTATCGCCGGGTTCTGCTTCAGGGGGAATGTCCTTGTCGGCAGGTAACTCATAATTGGCTTCGCCGAGCAGCTTGTTATTATTATCCTTCAGCGTAAAGCCCAGAGACTTTAGGTAATCCTTTGCGGCTTTGTCGCCCTGGAACTTGCCGATGAAGAACAGCGCGCACTGCGGGGCCGCCAGCTCGAAGCGGTAGCCGCTGACAGAGATGTTGAAGCGGTGGAAGGACAGATTTGCGGTTTCATTATCTGCTTCCGTCCCCGGAATGGCAACATAGCGATCGTTGGTATCACCCGGCGTCTGGTAGGTCGGGGCGCAGCCCGTCACCGTGCCGACGATCTTGCCCTTCGGGGCGGTAGTATAGTCCGCGCCCGCCGTGCTGTCCATGCCGTAAAGCTTGTTAGCGCCCGTTACCGAGATATCGCCTGTCACCGTGCGGCCGTTCAGGTCGAGATAGATATCCTTGGTGATGTTTTTGATATCCTCGGTGGTGTTGTGCAGCATTTTGATGTAGTTCGTCGGAGCGGTGCTGCTGTTCGGCGTGTACTCATTGACCGCGGCTTGCAGGGTGGCACAGGTTTTCTCCTGCTCGCCATTACCATTGATGATCGCCGCGACTTGCAGATCATTGGTATTGGTCCATTTGCCGCCGCCGCAGGTCGTGCAGGTGCAGTAGGTGAAGGTATCGTTGGCCTTGGAATCCGCGGTTGAGGTGTAGCTGTTGTCAAGGTTTTTCAGCTTGGCGGGGGTGATGGGGATGCTGTGTAATGTTACATCTGAGTTTTGTTGCGTGTACTGATAGGTCGTGGTTCCCTTACCGGGAATGCCCTCCTGGACATATTTGCCGGTTCCTTCACTGGAGCAAATATTTGCGCCCTTTTCCGTGGTGTAGATGCTGCCGATGGCGGTCAGCTTGCCGTTGACATCCATTTTCACGTCCTCAAGAGGTGCGCGCTTGCCAGTTTTGCCGGGAGCACATAGCACATACGCAAATGGCTCACTGCCTTTGCCATTATGAGCGAAACAATAATTGCCCCAATCATCCACATCGTAAATGTACATACTCTTCCCGCTTGACACCTCAAGCTCCGCGCCCCTCGCGATCGACAGCTCCACGCCCGGCAGCAGCGCCGTCGTCTGGTTCACGGTCAGCTTGCTTTTCTGCGTCAGGTTCACCGTCATGTTATTGGTGAGCGGCAGGACATATTCGTTGGAATTAACCGTTTGACCGGCCAGTGTCAATGTCAGGTTGTTGAGTTCCGCTGTGCCGTTGACTGTGTAGCTGATACGGTCAGTGCTGCCGTCATACGCCTTGGTCAGGCTGCCGGAGGTCAGCTTGAATAAGCCGTCTCTCCCAATGAATGAAATAGAGCTATTATAAATAGTGCTATTAGCGTATATTGCGGCATATGCCGTCTCGCTCGCTCCAGTGTGCACGGTCAGCGGTACCTCGATATTCTGTACCGCATACTGGTTAAAGGGGAATACTTGCTTTTTAATTCCTAAGGTAGCTCTACCGCCGCGGAAGTCCAGTACCTGATACCATTCGTACACCGAGCCGCCGGATTCCACGGTGACGGAGCCGCTGCCGGAGATAAAGCCCCACGCATACAGTTTTGCGCCGCTTTTCACCGTGATGGCGCTGCCGGACGCCATTTTGATATGGCCGTAGGGTCCGACGACTTGGCTGGCAAAACCGCCGCCAGCCGCACGACACTGTCCGCCGATGCTGATGGCAGCCCCGCTTTCAAGCGTGATCGAGCTGCCCTCCGCCATCGTCAGTGTTTTGAAGGACTTGGGTTTTGGTACATCGGTTCTGGCTTTCGGGTCCGTGGTGTAGAGCGTTCCCCCTTCGTCAAATGGGATCAGCAGAGTAACGCCGGATGGGATCGTATAGCTGCCGCTGATCGTTCCGTCTCGAACCTGAGTGATGAGGGGAGATGGCTTTCCACTCGTTGCTGCGATGGCAGTGGTCAAATTGTCATAGACCAGACCACCGGTTTCAAAAAGCGCCAAATCCTTATGTGTAAATCGCGCTTTGATGGTGCAGTCTTCTTCTATGTTCAGTTCGGTTTTTGGAACTCTGCTGATGGACTTCTTGTTACCCACATCATACCAGTCCATGAACTGATAGCCCGCCGCCGGGGTCGCGTTAACCTGATAGGCGGTCGTGGAGCGTTGGGTATGGGTCCACTCCCCGGTAATGGTCGTGCTGCCCGTCGTGCTGCTCACAGTATAGCTGCCGTGCTCAGCGGGCAGGAAGGTCACGGTGGCCTCTGTGTCGTATATCAGCTTCACGTTGGTCATCGTGATCTTAGTCGCGGTGCTGGTGCTGCCGGACTTGATGTATATTTTAACGCTCTCGTTTGTCGCCAGTTCCTTGGTAAAACTGGCCCCCGAAGAAACCCCTTTACCATCCACCTGAATGGTTCCGCTATTTTGTTCAATAGCATAGTCAAAAGAAAGGGTTGCCGTTGTCGACTTCTTATTTGTAATTGTCAGCGTGGATTTGTAGTCCGTACTACCGCAGGTTCCGTCTGTGCTCTTGGCGGAGCCGACGATCTTCGTGTCGTTGGCGGTCCACTGGACCTGCTCGTCACCTGTAAAGCTCAAGCCGATATTTTTGTTGGTCAAGCCGGGGACATTGCCGTTGGTCTCCGCCAGCGCCGGCAGCGTCATCGCCGGCAGCATCGTCAGTATTGTGACAAACGTCAGGAGCAGCGACACAAAGCG
>CAKTKM010000135.1 GCA_934569425.1 uncultured Oscillospiraceae bacterium | reverse complement strand
ACGAGGCACTGGGCAAAATTCTGCTGAAGGGCTTCCTGTTCGCCCTGACCCAGCAGGAGACGCTGCCCAAGACCGTGCTGTTCTACAACGGCGGCGCGTCCGTCACCTGCGAAGGCTCCGCCTCGCTGGAGGATCTTCAGAAGCTGCATGATTTGGGCATTGAAATTCTCACCTGCGGCACCTGCTTGAACCACTACGGCCTGACAGAAAAACTGCGGGTGGGCGAGGTCACCAATATGTACGTCATCGTGGAGAAGCAAATGCAGGCCACGAAGGTCATCCGGCCTTGACCCGGCAGAAGAAGCCGGCGCTGATCATCGCCTTCGACACCACCTCACAGGCGCTGGCGGCGGAAAAGCTGTTCACCGAGTCCGGCCTGCCGGGACGGATGATCCCCATTCCCTCCCAGATCACAGCGGGATGCGGCCTTGCATGGAAGGCCGCGCCGGAGCAGCGTGATGTGCTGTGCGGCGCACTGAAAAGTGCGGGCATCCGTTACAGCGCCTGCTGCGTATTGGAGATGTTCTGATGGAAAAGCTGATTTATCTGGACAACGCCGCCACCACGCTGCACAAGCCGCCCCAAGTGGCGGAGGCGGTAAAACAGGCCATCCTGACGGCAGGCAACGCCGCACGGGGCGCTCACGGCGCGTCTATGCAGGCATCCCGCACGGTGTTCGAGACGCGGCAGAAGCTGGCGCGTCTGCTGGGCTGCCCCCGGGCGGATCATGTGGTGTTCACCGCCAACTCCACCATGGCGCTGAATATTGCCATCAACGGCATTCTCTCACCGGAGGATCACGCCATCTCCACTGATTTGGAGCACAACTCCGTACTGCGCCCTCTCTACGCCTTACAAGAGCAGGGCATGGGGCTGGATTTCGTGCGAGCCGACCGACAGGGCAATATCCGATACGAAGACTTTGCCCCATTGTTCCGTCCCAATACCAGGGCGGTGGTCTGCACCCACGCCTCCAACCTGACCGGCAATATGCTGGATATTGCCCGCATCGCAGAGATCGCCCACGAGCACGGCGCGCTGCTGATCGTGGACGCTTCCCAGACAACGGGTACGGTACCCATCGACATGACGGCGCTGGAGGTGGACGTACTGTGCTTCACCGGTCACAAGGGGCTGATGGGACCACAGGGTACCGGCGGGCTGTGCATCCGTCCCGGCGTAGACATTCGGCCTCTGCTGCGGGGCGGCAGCGGTGTCCATTCCTTTGACCGGCATCAGCCGGAATCCTACCCCACCCGTCTGGAGGCCGGAACACTGAACAGCCACGGCATCGCCGGACTGGACGCGGCGGCGGACTATCTGCTGGAGGTTGGCGTGGAAAACATCCACCAAAAGGAGCAGGCGCTGATGCGGCGGTTTTACGAGGGCGTGCGCCACATCGACGGCGTGACCGTTTATGGCGACTTCTCCCCTTCCCAACGGGCGGCCATCGTGGCGCTGAACATTCGAGACTACGACTCGGCGGAGATCTCAGACGTACTTTCTGCCGATTACGGCATCGCCACCCGTCCCGGCGCACACTGTGCGCCCCGGATGCACGAAGCGCTGGGGACGATACAGCAGGGCGCGGTGCGGTTCAGCTTCTCGGTGTTCAACACAGAGGAAGAGATCGACGCCGCTATTGCCGCTGTGACGGAACTGGCGCAGGATACATGAAAAGCGAAGCCCAGCAGGCTTCGCTTTTTTCAGTCTCTTTCAGCTTGAGCAGCTTTTCGCACTGCTCGTACCGCCGCCTGCGTAAAACACAAAGCGATCTGTTTTCTTCCTAAATCTCTTATAGCCGAAATCATTTGCTATGCCATCCTGCTGTTGCCCCTGCACTCTTTGCCGGATCCTCCTTCCGCCGGGATCCATTCTTTTTGCATACATTTCTTTTCATAAATCGCAGCCGCTATGCACCAGATCACAATAGAGGTATTTGTGCTGCTCTGGCTCATAACAGCCATCCATGTAGCTGCAGGTACCTGCATGGTCTGTGCAATATCCGGAATAACTACCAGCAGAATATTCCATGCAACCGGATGGAAAAGCAGCATCCATCTTGGATAGCGGGTTTTGCCGATAAGCAGCATCACGAAATGAATGCCGATAAATACTACCATCGGAAAATACATTGGCAGAATTGCGATAAGCATATCGTCCTGATAGGCAGTGACCGCTGTGACCGCAGCCTCTGATCCGATACGCGAACCCAGATATGCGGCAAACCATGCCAGAGTAGCCGACCAGAGATGGATCGCCAGAGCGACCGCAACGGTGAATATCCCGCATAAGGAATGGACAAGCCTTGTTTTTCTCTACTTTTCGTCCATATCGGCATGCAGCGCTTTTACCATAAAGTAATAGAGAAAGGCGCCCACTGCTCCCATCCCGACGATCAGTACGGGTTTCCACAAGCCATAGGCGCCGGACAAATAATAGGCTCTGTTGAACATCCCGGCATCTCTCCCAATGCCAGCAGGCGGGTCAGGCACGCACCCCCCAGAGAGCAGCCGTAGGCAGCATCCAGCCGGACAATGCCACGGCTTTTCAGATATGCCGTTACCTCATCCACAGTCTGCTCCACGGAGGTAAAGTCTCCCGAATACTCCGGCTGATGGCCGTCATATATCACCTGAAAAACGTGCCACTTCCGAGAAAGCAATGCCACACTCTCCGAAAATGCCCATACAGGCTCTGCTGTGCAGGGAAGAAACAGCAACGTTCTCTCTTGCTCCCGTCCGCGTTCCCATATCTGCATGATTTTACCTCCAATTTAGCCATTCGACATTGCGTAAACAGAAATGGAGGACTTTTTATGACACCTCAACAGTTCTATCAGGAAAAGCTGCGCACTGTAGAGCAGGCGCTGTCACTCATCCACAGCGGCGATACCGTGATCGGCGCCACCTATGTCTGCGAACCGGTGCTGCTGTACCGGGCGCTGCACACCATCGCGCCCCGCGTCCGGGACGTAACGGTCTGGTGCGGCATCACCAAGGAGGTCTACCCCTTCTATTCCGATCCCGCCTATCGGGACAGCTTTTTTGTCAACAGTATCTTCTACGACATGCAGGCACGGATCAACCACGCCGCCGGCCACGTCAGCTATCTGCCCTTCCACCTGCACCAAATGCCGGGGCTCATGGCCACCCAAGAGCCGGACGTATTCATGATGGCCGTGCCGCCCATGGACGCGGAGGGCTACTTCTATCTGACCCCCGTCCAGCAGTTCGAGACAGAGGTCTTTCAGGCCGCTAAGACCCGTATCCTTGAGGTCAACCCCCATATCCCGTTCCTGCCCACCGGCAAAAGGGTGCATATCAGTGAAGTCACCTGCCTCATTGAGTCCGACTGCGACTTCTCCTACGCCCCGGAGTTCACGCCCTCCGCGGCGGAACAGCAGGCGGCAGCCAATGCCGCGGCCTTGGTGCGGGACGGCGACACCATCCAGATCGGGTTGGGCAACCTGTCCAACGCTGTGGCGGATGCCCTCCAAGGCAAGAACGATCTGGGCATTTACACGGAAATTTTCTGTGCCTCCGCCGGACGGCTCATGCAGCGCGGCGTGGTCACCAACCGCCGCAAGAACTTCCATCCCGGCAAGACCGTCTGCGGCTTCATCTGGGGTGACCAGCCCTTTTACGATTTCCTCGACCACAATCCGGACATCGAGCTGCTGCCCTCGTCCTATGTCAACGACCCCTATCACATCGCCCAGAACGACAACATGGTGTCCATCAACAC
>CAKTKM010000134.1 GCA_934569425.1 uncultured Oscillospiraceae bacterium | reverse complement strand
GAGGGATACCGCAAGCTCTTTGATACGTTGGCAGACTGGCTTCGCCCGCAGTTGGATGCGTGAAAGGACGGAACAGCAACGGCCTTCCAGAAGCTTCCCGCTTATAGCCGAAAACCCCCGCCATCCGGCGGGGGTTTTCGGTTGACCCGCGGCAGGGGGAGAGGGAGCCGCAGGCCGGAGAGGGTATAAAAAGGAGAAGAGAAAATAGCGGATTCAACGCTCGGGATCCCACTTGGAGGAGTCGGACTTCGTGTCTTTCGCCGCCTTGGAAGTGAGCGGCAGATCCTCGCCAGTCAGATACTTTTTCAGCGGCTTGTAGGCCACAGCGAAAACCACCAGCGTAATGGCGATATTGGGCAGCATATAGGCCAGGTTATACAGCAGAGAGTAGAACCAGGGGGACTTCATGGTCAGACCGAAGAAGGTCTCCGGCATGTACGCCGCCCAGATGGTCGCGCCCACCACATAGTGTACCAGAAAACGGGCGAAGCCGGCGATGAGCGTACCGGTGAAAATGCCGCCTTTTTTCCGCGCCGTCAGGCCGGCAAAGCCCAGCACGGTGAAGGCCAGCAGATAGTCGCCGATGATGGACTGCCAGCCGATCGCGAAGCCGCCGTCAAATACGAACTGCAGCACGCCGAAAACGAAGCCGCCCAGCAGGCCGGGGCCGAGACCCCAGCGCACGGCGTACAGCACCAGCGGCACCATAGACAGCACCACGCTGCCGCCCCAGGGCATTTCCCACAGTTTCAAAAAGCTGAGGATCTGGGCGACTGCCACCAGAACGGCGCCCTCGCACAGGGCGCGAAGCTTCAAATGATTCATACAGATAACCTCCTGAAAGATAGAGTCTGACCGCTGCGGCGTTCTCAGAAGGGTGTTTTCGCAAAAGAAACACCGCATTGCGGCGATGCAATGCGGTGAAAAAATACTTCACTATGACCACATTCCTACGCCGGCATTATCCGGATCAGGTTCGAGGGATCACAGCGGCGATACGCTGTATCTCAGCCGGCATACGCCAGCACCCCTTGGATTGTAGCGCCATCATACCACACGGGCAGATGCTTGTCAAGTGCTTTGCGTGGGAAATGCGTCTCTTTACATCCACATGGCAAACAGCCGCAGCAATGTACCCAGCGCCTTGCGGTACCATGGCCGCTCCTTCCAGTGTTTCATGGTCACGCGCTGGCCTGCCGCGGCGATCCGTTCCATGTCCTCCGCCAACGGACGGGACACGGACGTGCCGTACAGCAGCACGCCGCACTCAAAGTGCAGCTGGAAGCTGCGGTAGTCCATGTTCACAGACCCCACAAAGGCGGCCTTTCCATCTGCCAGCACTGTCTTGCCGTGCAGCAGTCCCGGCGTAAAGGTGAAAATCTCCACGCCGTGCCGCATCAACTCGCCCCAGTAGCTCTCCGCTACCAGATAGGCGAACTTGTGATCGGGGATGCCGGGCATGAGAAGCTGTGTCTTCACACCGCTGTCCGCAGCCAGACACAACGCCCGCATCATCGGCTCGTCAATGGCCAGATAGGGGGTGGTGATAGTCAGTGTCTCCCGCGCATTGTCGATCAGCTGCAGGAAGGCATCCTCGGCGTTGTTGATGGGGTTATTGTCCGGGCCGTCCACAAAGGGCTGCACAAAGCCCTGAGCGTCTGTAACGGTGTGGGGACGGTAACTGTCGTAGCCATTGGCCATAGTGCCGCCCATCCGCTCCCACAGATGGATAAACTCCCGCGTCAGGCTCCACGCGCCCCGGCCTGTCAGACGTATGCCGCAGTCCTTCCAATAGCCGAAGCGCTCCACGATGTTGGCGTATTCATCCGCCAGATTGGCGCCGCCGGTATAGGCCACCTCGCCGTCGATACAGGCGATCTTCCGGTGGTCGCGGTAATTGAAATACAGCCGGTTTACATACTGATGCACCGGATTGAAGACCATGACCTCCACACCGATCTCCTCCAGCGCGGCGATCTCCTCGCTGCCGAAGCGCATCATGCTGCCGAAGTCATCAAACAGGAACTTGATCTCTACACCCTTTAGCCGTTTGCGGCGGAAGATGTCCAGCATCCGGTCAAAGATCTCACCCCGCGCCACGATGTAGTACTCCAGAAAAATGAAGCGCTGCGCCTGTTCCATATGTGCCAGCAGATCGTTGAGGTAGGCCTCGCCGGTATCCAGATACACCGTCTCCGTACCGTCATACAGGGGGAAGCCATGGCGCTGCATATAGCGGCCGAGACGGCTCCACTCCGGCAGCTGCGCTTCCATGGCCGCCATGGCGGCGTCACATTGCTCCGACTGAGCGGGACTTTCCACCGGACGCGGTACTTTTTTCAAGGTCAGCCGCTTGGCGCTGCTTTCGCCGTTCCACAGCCAGTACAGGATCAGACCTGCCACCGGTACCGCCAGGATCAGCAGGATCCAGCCGATCTTATAGCTGGTGCTGCCGGGGCGTGTGTAGATCCGCGTGGCGCAGATCAACGCCGCCACCTGCAGCAGAAGATAGGCCAGCGCCATCTTCTGCTGCAGCAGAATGGAAAGCCCGACCACCAATGCGATCTGCGCCGCCAGCAGCAGCGCCACCAGCACCAGCCGCAGACCCGCACCGATCCGCCGTTCTGTTTTCTGTTGTATCTGGGGCTTTTTCATACGGCTCCTTTCGGTGTGGATGGGGGGGGAGGAGATGCCTTGTTGAGCGCAGGGCGGGACGCTGTCCCGCCCTGCCTTCTGGTCAGTTTCTGTTCTTCCGCAGCAGCTCCTGCTGGATGTCCCACAGCTTCTGGCTCAGATCCACATAGTAGGTCTGGGGATTGTCAAAGCGCTTGATCTCGTCCCACAGAGTGTTTACCTGCTGCTTGCAATAGGTCTGGATGTCCTTCAGAGAGGGAGACTGATAGACCCGCTTGCCCTTCAGAAATACCGGCACCAGCAGCTCCCGCGCTTCGAAGTTGCAGATGTTTTTGGTCTTCCATGTGGCGTAGGGATCGAACAGCATCAGCGGTTCGTCTTCGTTCACCGTTTCATCGTGAACGGTCATGTAGTCGGCGATGGCCTTGCCGTTGTCCCTGTTATACAGGCGGTAGACCTTCTTGAAATGGGGAATGGTAATCTTCTCCACGTTTTCGCTGCATTTGATCTTGGGGATGATCTCACCGTTTTCGTTTTCCACGGCGGTCAGCTTATAAACGCCGCCGAATACCGGCTCGCTCTTGGCAGTGATCATCCGCTCGCCTACGCCGAACATATCGATCTGAGCACCCTGCAGGAACAGGTTCTGGATCAGCCGCTCGTCCAGCGAGTTGGACACGCTGATCTGGCACTCCGGCCATCCGGCCTCGTCCAGCATTTTGCGCGCCTTCTGGCTGAGGTAGGCCATGTCGCCGCTGTCCAGACGGATGCCGCATTTGCTGATGCCCATGGGGCGCAGCACCTCGTTGAAGGCACGGATGGCGTTGGGTACGCCGGATTTCAGGGTGTTGTAGGTGTCTACCAGCAGCGTGGCGTTGGTGGGATAGGTCTCGCAATAGGTCTTAAAGGCATCATACTCCGTGTCGAACATCTGCACCCAGGCGTGTGCCATGGTGCCGCCGGCAGGCACGTTGTAGAGCTGGTCGGAAATGGTGCAGGCCGTGCCGGCGCAGCCGCCGATATAGGCGGCCCGCGCGCCGATGATGGCCGCGTCCGCGCCCTGCGCCCGGCGGGAGCCAAATTCCAGCACGGTCCGGCCGTTGGCGGCGCGGCAGATACGGTTGGCCTTGGTAGCGATCAGACTC
>CAKTKM010000133.1 GCA_934569425.1 uncultured Oscillospiraceae bacterium | reverse complement strand
TGAGACAACCTACGGACCAGAAGGCCGGGGGTTCGAATCCCTCACGGCGTGCCATTTTGGCAGGAAACCCGCAACCGTAGTGGCTGCGGGTTTTTCTTGTATTCATGCGGGTTTGTTGGCATTTTTGCGCGTGCATAGCTGACGCAAATCCGTAACTTTTCAGACGCTCAGTACCACTCAAAACGCACACTTTTGCATATGGATTTGCATATGAAAACCGGCCCTCCACGGGGCCGGTTTTTCTATTCCTCGCACCACCGGACGTTCCCTCTCCGTGCTTTTCCCAAAAATCTTTCTTTTACTTTCTTCTGTCTGTCACCTGCGGTGGTACCCGCCGTGAATGACGACCTTGTTGTCAACAGGCGCTTCGCTGGGCGTATCGGTCAGCGTCTATGAGTGAGCCGTCACCACCCGGTACGCAGGGAAATGGTATCGACGATTAAACAATATCATACATCATCGGACACAAATTGAAAACCTGACCAAACAGGTTTATACCCGGAGAGACACAGAACGGTTGAATGCCGAGATACAATAATAGTGCAGAAAAAAGCATATAGGCGCGGTATAGGAGTACTACAGAAATTACCTGTATTTTCTCACTTTTACCGCCCTATATGCTTTTAATTATGAGTTTTCTGTGTGCTTTCGAGTGACTGTCTTATTTTAGCGCTTCCTCCACCGCCACAGCCACGGCGACGGTAGCACCGACCATCGGATTGTTGCCCATGCCCAGGAAGCCCATCATCTCCACGTGCGCGGGGACGGAGCTGGAGCCGGCAAACTGCGCGTCGGAGTGCATACGGCCCATGGTATCGGTCATGCCGTAGCTGGCAGGGCCTGCAGCCATGTTGTCGGGATGCAGCGTGCGGCCGGTGCCGCCGCCGGAGGCCACAGAGAAGTACTTCTTGCCCTGCTCAATGCATTCCTTCTTGTAGGTACCCGCCACAGGATGCTGGAAACGGGTGGGGTTGGTAGAGTTGCCGGTAATGGACACATCTACGCCTTCGTGATGCATGATGGCAACGCCCTCACGAACATCATCCGCGCCGTAGCAGCGCACATCGGCGCGCTCGGTTTCGGAATAGCGAATCTCACGGACGATCTTCAGCTCGCTGGTGAAATAGTCAAACTGCGTCTGCACATAGGTGAAGCCGTTGATACGGCTGATGATCTGAGCGGCGTCCTTGCCCAGACCGTTCAGGATCACCCGCAGAGGCTGCTTGCGTGCTTTGTTGGCATTCTTTACGATGCCGATGGCGCCTTCGGCGGCGGCAAAGGACTCGTGGCCGGCCAGGAAAGCAAAGCATTTGGACTCGTCGCTCAGCAGCATGGCGCCCAGATTTCCGTGTCCCAGACCCACCTTGCGATCCTCGGCCACAGAGCCGTCGATGCAGAAGGACTGAAGACCCACGCCGATCATCTTGGCTGCCTCGGCCGCAGTCTTCACACCGGATTTGATGGCGATGGCCGCGCCCACGGTGTAGGCCCAGCGGGCATTCTCAAAGCAGATGGGCTGAATACCCTTGACGATCTCATAGGGATCAAAGCCCTTGGCCTTGCAGATCTCCCGGCACTCCTCCACGGAGCCGATGCCGTATTGGGCGAGGACGCCGTTGATCTTGTCGATTCTTCTCTCGTAACTTTCAAACAGAGCCATGTTTTCGTCCTCCTCCCTTATTCGTGGCGGGGGTCAATATACTTGACCGCGTTGTCCCACTGACCATAGTGGCCGGTAGCCTTCTTCAGCGCCTCATTGGCGTCATCGCCTTTTTTGATGAAGTCCATCATCTTGCCAAGGCTGATGAACTCATAACCGATGATCTCGTCGTTCTTATTCAGCGCCAGCTTGCTGCAATAGCCCTCGGCCATTTCCAAATAGCGGGGGCCTTTCTCTTTGGTGGCAAACATAGTACCCACCTGAGAGCGCAGCCCTTTACCGAGATCTTCCAGAGAGGCACCTACAGACAGGCCACCCTCGGAGAACGCAGACTGGGTACGGCCATAGACGATCTGCAAAAACAGCTCACGCATAGCGGTATTGATCGCATCGCATACCAAGTCGGTATTCAGCGCCTCCAGAATGGTCTTGCCGATCAGGATCTCGGAAGCCATAGCGGCGGAATGGGTCATGCCGGAGCAGCCGATGGTCTCCACCAGTGCCTCCTCGATAACGCCGTTTTTCACATTCAGTGTCAGCTTGCAGGCGCCCTGCTGGGGAGCACACCAACCGATACCGTGGGTAAAGCCGGAGATGTCGCTGATCTCCTTGGCCTGCACCCATTTGCCCTCCTCGGGAATGGGAGCCGGACCGTGATAAGCGCCCTTGGCCACAGGACACATATGCTGAACCTCAGTCGTATAGATCATAATGACGATGTTCCTTTCTTTGATTTGAAATGATCGCCGGGAGTACCCGGGAGTTTCCGTTTGCAAGTATATCACGTTCGGAATGATTTTTCAAGAAACATTCCAAACATTTGGTGCTTATTTGCCGGCAACAAAGCCAACCTTACGCTGCACCTTGCTGAGCGTTTTCTGTGCCAGATACCGGGCGCGCTGAGCGCCCTCCTGATATACGCTTTCCAGATATGCCTTGTCGTCCATGATGCGCTGGCTCTCCTCCCGAATGGGACGCAGCAGCTCGACCACCGCCTCGCCCACGGCAGGCTTGAATACGCCGTATCCCTGCCCTGCGAACTCTGCTTCCGCCTCGGAAAGCGTCTTGCCGGTGGCGGCGCAGTAGATCGTCAGCAGATTGGAAATACCGGCCTTGTTCTCTTTATCGAATTTGACCGCCGTTTCACAGTCGGTGACTGCCCGCTTGAACTTCTTCATGATGACCTCCGGCGCATCCATCAGGTTCACGCAGCCGTCCGGCAGAGACTTGCTCATCTTGGTGGTCGGATCATCCAGAGACATCAGCCGTGCGCCTACCTTGGGGATAAAAGCCTCCGGCAGCACAAAGGTGTCGCTGTAAACGCTGTTGAACCGCTGCGCGATGTCGCGGGTCAGTTCCACATGCTGCCGCTGATCCTCACCCACCGGCACCAGATCCGCCTGATACAGCAGAATGTCGGCAGCCATCAGCACCGGATAGGTGAAAAGACCCGCCGTGATATTATCGGCATGCTGAGCGGCCTTGGCCTTGAACTGCGTCATCCGGGAAAGCTCACCGAACTGGGTATAGCAGCCGAGGATCCAGCTCAGCTCCGCATGTTGCGGCACATGGCTCTGGATGAACATGATGTTCTTTTGGGGATCCAGACCGCAGGCGATATACTGCGCCAGCTGATTGACACTGCGGCGGCGCAGCGTGGCGGGATCCTGCCGCACGGTGATGGCGTGCATATCCACGATGCAGTACAGGCAATCATACTCGTCCTGAAGATCCACCCAGTTCTTGATCGCCCCCATATAAGAGCCGAGTGTCAGCTCGCCGGAGGGCTGGATGCCGCTGAAGATTCTTTTTTTTGTGTCAGCCATTTTTAACCTCACATTACTACAGGCATTCACCTGCCTTGTTCTTGTTCCCTTATCCTACCACGTCTGGTGCAAAAAATCAATGGAATCCGCCAAACATCATTGACTTTTCAGCTGAAAAACATATAATGTATAAGTAAATTTGTCAAAAAGCCGGAGGAATGTTGTATGGCGATGGATATGAACTATTTTACCCAAATGGAGGAAAAGATCCCCCGCGGAAAGGTGCGTACCCGCTTCGCGCCGTCTCCCACCGGCTATATGCATGTGGGCAACCTGCGCACGGCGCTGTACACCTGGCTGATCGCCCGCAA
>CAKTKM010000132.1 GCA_934569425.1 uncultured Oscillospiraceae bacterium | reverse complement strand
GGTCCTTTTGCCTGAGAGCTTCTGCGTTCCCCTTCGGCGCCGCCTGCGGCGGTCTCTCCCGATCCCATCGTCCGATGAACCTTTTTTGATTGTATTTTCACTGTAGCACACGGTTCGTTTCGTGTCAATCGGTCATTTTGTCGTGAGAGGAAATTCGTCCCTTTCACCAAAAATCCGTGGACGGTTGTTGGCAATCTGCCAAAATCCGTCAGTCAGCCAGCAGCGTCTCGACCTCTGCCAGATCCGGCATGGCGGGGATCGCCCCCCGCCGCGTGACGCACAGCGCCGCCACGGCGCTGCCCCATCGGGCGCAGTCCGCCCCGTCGTCGGGGGTCAGCTCCTTCGGCGCTTTGCCCAGTGCCAGCATCCGGTGCAGAAACCCGCCCCAGAAAGCGTCTCCGGCGCCGGTGGTGTCCACCGCGTCAACGGAAAAGGCGGGGACGTCCCGCATTCCCTCCGCCGTGGCCACCAGCGCACCGTCCGCGCCCAGCGTTACCGCCGCGCAGGACACGCCCCGTGCCAGCAGTACAGCGGCGGCCGCCGCCGGATCCGCCTCGTCCGTCAGAAGCACCGTCTCCTCGTCTGACAGCTTCATCACGTCCGCATACGGCACCATGCTGCGCATGTGCCGCGCCGCTGTTTCCGGATCCGGCCACAGCGCGGCGCGGTAGTTGGGATCGTAGGAGATCACCGCGCCGGCGGCCTTTGCCTGCTTCACCGCCGCGAAGGTGGCGCTTCGCGCCGGCTCATCTGTCAGCGACAGGGAGCCTACATGCAGAACGCGGCAGCTCACCAGCACATCCTGCCGCAGCTCGTCCGTCCGCAGACAGGTGTCCGCTCCCGGTTTGCGGGCAAAGGAGAAGCTCCGCTCCCCGCTGCCGTTCAGCGCCACAAAGGCCAGCGTGGTGAACACATCCTCTGCCATAACCAGCCCCGACACGTCGATACCGGCGTCCTCCAGCGTCTGCCGCAGAAACTGCCCGTGCATGTCGTGACCTACCTTGCCCAGAAAGGCGGTTTTGCGCCCCAGACGCGCCGCCGCGGTCAGTACGTTGGCCGGCGCGCCGCCGGCGTTTCGCTCAAAAAGCCGCATTCCGCCGGGGGATGTCCCGCTGTCGGTAAAGTCGATCAGCAGCTCTCCCAGCGCCGCGATGTCATACTGCCGCCTCATGCCCTGGCCTCCGGATACTCGTTGCACAGCAGGCGGTAGGGCGCTTCGTCCTCTTCGATGGCGGGGAAGCGTCCCACCGGCGGATTGAACCGGTTGTCGCTGTTGTCGTCGTTGCACTGACTCACCTCGCCGATCAGCACGTTTCCACTGCCGGGCGTTACCTCAAAATCGTGATAAAGATAGGGCTGGATGGAAATGCTCATGCCCGGCTCCAGCCGCAGCTGTGTGCCGGCGGGAACGGTGCGCGTCACGCCGTCCATGTGAACGGTCACATCACTTTCCCAGTCGATCTCCTCATTGGGCAGAGAGTTATACACGCGGATCAGCAGGGTGCCGCCGCCGCGGTTGATGATGTCCTCCATCTTGTGCCAGTGGAAGTGGTTGGGGGAATATTGCCCCTCCTTCAGAAACAGCAGCTTTTCTGCATAGGTCTTGGGGTATTTGTCCGCCATGGACAGGTTGCCGTTGCGCAGGGTAATAAGGGAGAAGCCCACCTTGTCAAAATTTCCCAGGCCATAGTCGGTAATGTCCCAGCCCAGCATGTTATGGCGGATCTCGTCATATTCATGCCCCTTTTCCGCCCACTCCTCCGGTGTAAACTGACAGAAGGGCGGCAGGGAAAACCGGTATTCCCGCACCATGGCCTCCAGCTCCCGCAATGCCCTGTTGATCTCCGAACGCTTCATCTCTCATGCCTCCCGATATATATATTATATTGTATCTTCTGAGGAAACTCACACCGATACCCGGCGGACGCCCTCGTTTTCCCGCAGAAAAGCCAGTGCCTCCTCGTGGCTGATGGGCGGCTCCAGCTTGGCGGTGATCTCCATGCGGACAAAACCGTCGCTGCGGCTGATGCTGCTTTCGATCACCTGTCCCTTGTGGGTGTGCAGCAGCGTGTCAAAGCATGCCTGCAGCTCCGGCGTGTCCGCCATTTCCACCACGATCTCCTGGGTGGTCAGGGCGTCGGCGCCTACGGGGAAGCGGTGCAGGATGATCTGAATGGCCACCAGAATGGCCGCCTCGATCAGTCCCAGCCAGTACATACCGGCGCCCACCGCCATGCCAACGGCGGCGGTACCCCACATACCGGCGGCTGTGGTCAGTCCGCGGATGGAGTTGCCGTTTTTGAAGATCACGCCTGCGCCGAGGAAGGAAATGCCGCTGACCACCTGTGCGGCGATGCGGGCGGGATCCGCCCCCCGCAGGCCGTCCGCGCCGATGGCCACATCCACAAAGGCGTACTTGGACAGGATCATGAAC
Source organism: uncultured Oscillospiraceae bacterium (assembly GCA_934569425.1). GTDB lineage: Bacteria > Bacillota > Clostridia > Oscillospirales > Oscillospiraceae > Vescimonas. The sequence continues at coordinate 1,370 of CAKTKM010000132.1, read as the reverse complement.
AGCGCCGAGGTACACGCGATGATGCAGTGGGTGCGGATGCCTGCTTCCTTCTGCCGCTTGCTGCGTTCCAGACCCACCAGCGCACCCAGCGCAGCACTTAGCAGCAGCCGGATCAAAAATTCCAGATTATCAAACACCGTCAAAAAATGTTCAGGCAGATAGCTGCTCAACCCGGTCAACATAGCCATACCTCCTTGTGTTCTGGTGCGAGTAGATATGCTATTTTACCACGCTTTTGTGAGATTGCAAGAGTGTTTTCCGCCGCTATGGGCAATGTGCTGTATTTTTTGCTGCCGCTTTGTGCGATATGTAAAAATTTCCGAAAACGTTTTCGCTTTTGCTATGTGAATTGTTGACAAACGGAAGGTAGGTGTCTATAATAATGGCTATTCCATCCGGCGGTAAGCCGGACGCGGAAATTTTACATGGAGGATTTTTAGTATGAAGAAGTTTTTTGCGCTTCTGCTGGCGCTGGTCATGGCGCTGTCTCTCGTCGCCTGCGGCGGCGAGAAGGCTCCTGCTGACGATCAGCAGGGCAACGGCGATTCTCAGTATCCTGAGTATTTCGCCGGCATGGATCAGCTGATCGCTGACGCTCAGACCGAGGGCGAGCTGGTGGTCTACGGTTCCTGCGAGGAAGAGTATCTGTCCGCTGCCTGCCAGCACTTTGAGGAGCTGTTCGGCATCAAGACCACCTTCCAGCGCCTGTCCACCGGTGAGGTGCAGGCCAAGATCGAGGAAGAGAACGGCAATCCCTCTGCCGATGTCTGGTTCGGCGGCACCACCGATCCGTACAATGTCTGCGCTGCCGAAGGCCTGCTGGAGCCCTATGCCGCTGTCAACGCCTCTCATCTGGTGGACGATATGTATAAGGACGCCGACGGCAACTGGTACGGCATCTACAAGGGCATCTTGGGCTTCATGGTCAACACCGACGAGCTGACCCGCATGGGTCTGGAAGAGCCTGCTGACTGGACCGACCTGCTGAAGGAAGAGTATCAGGGCAAGATCTGGCTGTCCAACTACAACACCGCCGGTACCGCCAAGCTGGTCGTCAACACCATGATCCAGAAGTACGGCCATGACGAAGGCATCCAGTACCTGGTGAATCTGGATAAGAACATCGAAGTGTACACCAAGTCCGGCTCCGGCCCCTCCAAGAACGTGGGCACCGGCGAGTGCGTCATCGGCATCGGCTTCCTGCATGACGGCATCACCCAGATCGTTGACAACGGCTACGAGAACATCGAGCTGGTCATTCCTTCCTCCGGCACCTCCTTCGAGATCGGCGCTACCGCCATCTTCAAGGGCGCTGCCCATCCCAACGCTGCCAAGCTGTGGATTGAGTACGCTCTGAGCCCCGAGTGCGT
>CAKTKM010000131.1 GCA_934569425.1 uncultured Oscillospiraceae bacterium | reverse complement strand
GTGTGGTTGAAGCAGGAGAACACGAAGGGCGCCTTCAGGCTGGGCAGGCTGGTCATGTAGCCCGTGGAGGCCTTGCCCGGCTTGTTCTGCAGGTCCATCAGCTCATGGTCGATCATGAAGTCGATGAATTCGCCGGTCTCTGGGCTGATCTCGTGATACATCTTCTGGGCGGTCCTGACCATGAAGGCGTCGTCGCCCGCAGGCTCGGCGTTGCCGTCCGGGAACACCATCTTTTCGTCGTGCCACATAACGTGGTCGATGCCCAGCCGTCTGGCCTGCGCGTCATAGAGCTTCCGGCACAGCGGCACCAGGACGGTGCGCACCTGCTCGCGGAAGGCCGCCACCTCCTTCTCGCCGTAGTCCGTGCGGCCCTGCTCCAGATAGCCCAGGGGGATGTAGTTCTCATAACCCAGATTTTTGCCCATCTGGTTGCGGATGCGGATCAGCTCATCCCAGATCTCCTCCAGACGCGGCTCATTGCCCTCGTAGAACTTGGAGTACGCCTTGACGGCGGCGGTGCGGACGGCGCGGTCGGGATGCTCGAAGTACTTCTGCACGCCGTAGAGGTTCAGGGTCTTGCCGTCGAAGGGGATCTCCGCCGTGGCCATGATCTTCTGATACTCGTTGGTCAGACGGCTCTCCTGCTGGCGCAGCGGGATATTCGCCTCGCAGAACTGCTTTTTCTGCAGGTCGATGGAGACGAAATACTGCTTGCCGAATTCCTGCTCGATGTCGGGGCGGAAGGGGCTGGCGGCAATGGCCTCGTTCAGCGCCACCTCAGCGGCGCCGAGGGTGGGCAGGGTGTCCTGCAGGTAGGCGATCTCCGCCTCGTAGAATTCGTCGCGTGTGTCCAGCGTATGCCGGATGTGGGCAATGGCGTACTGTGTGAACAGCCGGCAGCTCTCCCGGTCGATCTCAAAGATCAGGCTGCGCAGCGCGTCATAGCTCTCCGCGTGCTCCACCGCGTCCTTCCACTGTGCCAGCTGTGCGCGGCGCGCCTCCAGATCGGGGCGCTGGTACGCCAGTGTCGAAAACTTGAAGTTTTCCATAGCGTTTGTCCTCCTTACATAATGATCTCACAGCGGCCTCTCCGGTCCCGGCGGAACGCCGGCGAGACAGCCGTCCCGCTTTATACCGACGGCATGACGGCTACCCACACCTCTTTGTCTATGCCGTAGAACACCAGCTGCATATTGTCGTGGGGCCTGTATGACAGGTCGTATATACACTCAAATGTGTATTCGCCCTTCTCCGTATCCTGTATACTTTCCAGCCAGTGCTGGTACTCGCCGCCATTGCTGTCCGTGCCGAGCAGGCTGGGGAAAGTTAAAGAGACATTTCAGCCGCAGGTTTTGCTGTCACCGCCGCGCACCGGGCAGTTCGTTCTTCACATAGGTCTCCCACACATGCAGGCGGTCGCCCTCGTCGATCTGCCGCAGCACTCTGGCGGGCACACCGGCGGCAATGCTGTTGGGCGGGATGTCCCGGGTCACCACCGCACCGGCGGCGATGATGCTGCCCGCCCCGATGGTCACGCCGCCGCACACCGTCACGCCGGCGCACAGCCAGCAGCGATCCCCGATGGTAATAGACTGGGCATACTCCAGCTCATGGCAGCCGTTGGGGTAGTCGGTATAGGCACGTTCCTCCGCAATAAACGGATGGTTGGGCGTAGCCAGCGTCACGTTGGGTCCGATGAGAACGTTGTCCCCCAGCGTAATGGGCGCCACATCCAGAAACACGCTGTTGTAGTTGACGAAGCAGTTCCGCCCCACATGGATGTTCACGCCGTATTCGCAGTAAAAGGGCGCAAACGCCTCAAAGTTCATTCCCTTTGCGGAGGGGATCAGCCGCTCCAGCGCCCGCTGCTTGGCCTTACCGCGCCACAGGGGGATGCGGTTGAACCGGTCACAGCGGCGCATACCTTCCTTGTGCCGCTTGGCGATCTCCGGATCCGTGGGCGTATAGAGCCGCCCCGACACCATCCGCTCCCATTCACCGATCGTCTTGTTCTTATCCATGATCAGTCACTCCTTTATGCACGCCTGTACCGGTACAGATACAGGGCCGTTTCCGTTGCCAATCGTTTCATCGGGTCGGCCGGATCAGCCTCCAGCAGCATCCACAGCTGCTGGAGCCGGTAGCTCACGGTGTTGTAATGCAGATGCAGCTCCCGGGCCATCCGGCGCTGGTTGCCCATACAGCGCAGCCAGCTGTCCAGCGTATCCAGCAGCTCCCCCCGCGCCAGCCACCGCGCGTAGTCCGGTGTGTCCGTCAGGTTGACGCCGCTGACCCTTCGGTCAAATCCTTCCGCGCCGCCGCAGACGGTGCAGCCCGCGAATGCGGGCAGGCGCAGCACCTCCCGCAGTGTGGGATAGTCCGCTGTGTGCTGTGATGTCATAGCTTCCGCCTCCCTTGTGATGCTATCACAACTTCCAGAGAAATGTTCATTTATTTTTGCCGATGGAATCGTCCGTCCGCTGTTTTATGATAGCGGCAGCGAAACGAACGGAGGTACATTTCATGGCAAAGCAAACCAAGCAGGATACGCCCCCAGTCCCCCGCAGACGGAGGCTGGCCGCGCTGATAGCAGCCACCCGGTGCGGCGGAGAGAAAAGTGACACGCTCTCCTGCCACGCCCGCCGCTGCACAGCCGCGTCTATGGCGCAGAGTCTGAAGCACTACGCCTGACGCGGTACACCCCTCTGACAGGCCGCTGACGATGCCTGCCGCCTGTATCACCCGCTTGTTGGACTGGAAGAACGGCAGCAGCGCTGCCAGCGACGCCCCGATGGGCAGTACCGTCACCGGCGTCTCGTACGTCACCACGGCGATCAGCGCGCCAAAGCCATGGTATTGCCGGGTCAATTGCGATATAATTATATCGTAATTGACAAAATGCGCAAGGAGGAAGCGGCTATGTATTTTGCATACGGAGAAACCGAGCTTGCTTATCTGCGGCAAAAGGATAAGCGGCTCTGCGAGGTCATTGACCGCATCGGGCATATCGACCGTGCGGTGGATCTGGATCTGCTTTCCGCTGTCGTCCATCACATCATCGGGCAGCAGATCTCCACCAAGGCGCAGGCGACTATCTGGCAGCGTATGCAGGACACGTTGGGCGAGGTCAATGCCGAAGCCATTCTGACGGCGGGCGTCCCCAAGCTGCAAGGGTTGGGCATGACGTTCCGCAAGGCGGAGTATATCACGGACTTTGCCGAAAAGGTTCACACAGGCGCATTTGATCTGGATGCCGTGGAGCACATGAGCGACGAAGACGCCATCCGGGCATTGAGCAGCCTGAAGGGCATCGGCGTCTGGACGGCAGAGATGATTTTACTGTTTTGCTTGCAGCGGCCGGATATTTTCAGCTGCGATGATCTGGCTATCCAGCGTGGTCTGCGCATGGTCTACCACCACCGCAGCATCGACCGCAGGCTGTTTGAAAAGTACCGCCGGCGCTTCAGCCCCTACGGCAGCGTGGCCAGCCTGTATCTGTGGGCTGTGGCTGGTGGAGCAATACCGGAGATGAAGGACCACAGGCCAAAGAAATAGAGGGGGATGCGCCATGACAAGGGCACGGTACTTTGAAAATGAGACCGGGAGCAGGCCGATGCATCAGATCAAAAAGAGGGCTCTGCCCAATACGCAAATTTGCGTAAATCCTCCTTTTGCGCAAAAGCGGCTGCCGATGCCTCCTGTGCATCGGCAGCCGCCCGCTGAATGGAGATATTTACTGGATGAGTCCGCTTTCCTTCAGCAGGAGCTCAATATCGGTGCCCTTGACCTTTTTCAGGACCAGCTTGAGCATTT
>CAKTKM010000130.1 GCA_934569425.1 uncultured Oscillospiraceae bacterium | reverse complement strand
GGCCGTCTGGCCCACATAGCCCGCCACCAGACCGCTCCGATCCACCTCCACCAGCTGTCCCTTGCTCAGGATCCCGAGAGAGCGGTAGATCCGCGCCATCATGCGGGCCATCATGGTCTTGCCGGTACCGGGGTTTCCGGTGAACACCATGTGCAGTGACATATCCGTGGTAGGCAGGTCATGCTCCCGCCGCAGCTGATATACCTGCACCATGTTGATGAGACTGCGCACCTCGTCCTTCACCACGTCAAGGCCGATATAGCTGTCCAGCTCCTTCAGCAGATCCTCCAGCTTTTCCGGCGGCGGCAGCTCCTCCTTCGCCTCCGGCTCCTTCTGCCCCGTGGATACGGCGGACTTTTCGCCGCCGCCCGCCGCCGTGGAGGGCTTCGGCGCCGCCGGTACCGCGGGTGCCGCCGGTGCGCCCCAGAAATCGCTGTTCATCCGCTTCATGCCATTCTCCGTCATGGCGCGGATCACATCCAGCTGCTGTAAAATGATCTTATCCTTCTGATCCATGGAATCCTTCCTCCTTATCCGGAGCGTTTTACATGCGCCATCGCCCGAAACAACAGCGCCGCCACAAAGCCCGTCAGTGTCCCCGTCACCAGCGACACCCCCAGCAGGAACGGCAGATAGCCCAGCACCATGGTATTGCCCAACGTGATGACTGCCGCCGCCATCTGTCCGATGTTGTGCGCTGCCGCGCCGCCGATGGACACGCCGTAAATGCTCAGCCGCCTGCACCGCTTCAGGGCGATCATCACCGCCATGGCGGTGAACCCGCCCAGCAAGGAAAACAGCAGCGCCGACACATTCCCCGCAAACAAGCTGCCCAGCCCGCACCGCGCCAGCAGGATCACCAGTGCCGGGATCGCCCCCAGCTCATACAGGGCGAATACCGTCACGATGTTGGCCAGCCCCAGCTTCACGCCCGGCAGCGGCACCACCAGCGACACGGGAAACAGGCTCTCCAGCGTGCTCAGTCCCAGCGCCAGTGCCGTCAGCACGGCGCACAAGGCGAGGTTTTTCGTCGTCCATCTCATGCCCTGTCACCCCACGATCACGTCGGGAGCATCCGCCGCGGCCGCCCCCTCCAGATGGATCACCACCTCCGCCGGAAGACACACGATGGACTGCCCCGCTTTGGTAATGCGCCCCGTGTGAACGCAGTCCTGCGTGGGGCAGTCGCTGTCCGCCACCCACACGCTCTCTCCGTCTCCGGCGATGCGCAGCGTATACCCGCCGCAGGACACCACGGTTTCCGTAAAATCCTTGAGCGTTACCCGCTCCGTCTCCTGACCGCCGGCGGCGATCACCACCGTCAGCTCTCCCCCGGCGGCCTTTGGCAAATAGAACCAGACCGCCACAATGATAGCCAGCAGCGCCACCAGCGCCGCCACGACAGCGTCATAGCGGTTGAATTTCAGCTCAGGCGCCGATGCATTCGTATGCATAGCCGCTGCCCTCCGTCTCTACAAAGCAGTTGGCCAGTCCGGCCGTATACAGTACCTGTCCCTGATCCGTCACCAGCACCATATCGAACGTGCCGCTGTGACTGTTCCAGAATTCCACCGCGCCGTCCACACCCATGACGTACAGCGCTGTGGAATAGGCGTCGGCCATGGTGCCGCTTCCGGTCCCCCGCCGCGTCACGATGGACACGCTCAAAAGCCCGTTCTCCACCGGATAGCCGGTGGCGGGATCTATGATGTGCTGATACACCGTGCCGTCCGGCGCGGTAAAATTCCGCTGATAGCCGCCGGAGGTCACCACAAAGGCGTCCGACAGCCGCAGGGTACAGGCAAACTTTTCCGTGTCTCCGGGATCCTGAATCGCCACGTTCCATGGCTCCCCCCCGGCGGTGGTGCCGTGAACATACACATTGCCTCCCAGGCTCACAAACCCGCCCGAAATACCGCTCTGGGCAAACAGCTCCGCTGCCTTGTCGGAGGCATAGCCCTTTCCGATACCTCCCAGATCCACCGCGCAGCCCTCGTCCAGCTCCGCGGTATCATCGCTGTTCACACGAACGTGCTGAAAGCCCACCAGCGGCAGCAGGGCGTCGATCTCCTCCCGGGACGGTACGCGGGGACTGTCCGTGGTGATGCCCCACAGCGCCACCAGCGGCGCGATGGTCACATCAAAGGCACCTTCCGTCTCGGCGCTGTAACGCAGCGCCGCTCTCAGCAATTCCGCCGTATCCTCGCGCAGCGCCGCACTGCCCTCCGCGTTCAGCCGCGCCACATCGCTGCTCTCAATGGTGCGGCTCAGCTCCTGCTCCAGCGCGTTGATCTCGCCGGAGACCTTCTGCAGCGTCTCCGCCGCCCCATCGCCGACGGCCACCAGCGACATATAGGTGTCCATGGCAAAAATATCCAGCGTCTCGGTCTTCGGCGCGCCGCAGCCGCACAAAAACACCGCCATCCAGCAGGCCAGCAGCCCGCATATCACACGCTTTCTCACAGCTCCCGCCGTCCTTCCAGCGCCCGCATCAGCGTGGCATCGTCGGCAAATTCCAGATGCCCGCCCACAGGGATACCGTAGGCCAGCCGCGTCACCTTCACGCCGAAGGGCTTCAAAAGCCGCGCCACATACAGCGCCGTGGCCTCCCCTTCCGTGTCGGGGTTCGTGGCCATAATGACCTCACGGATGCCACCCTTGGCCACCCGGTCCAGCAGCGCCTTGATCTGCAGATCGTCCGGTCCTACATGGTTCATGGGGGACAGCACGCCGTGCAGCACATGGTAATGCCCGTTGAATTCGCGGCTGCGCTCAATGGCCAGCACGTCCCGGGGATCGGCCACCACACAGATGACCGTCTCATCCCGCCGGGGATCGGCGCACACGCTGCACAGCCCCCCCGCCGTCAGATTGCGGCACACGGGACACAGCGTCACGCCCCGTTTGGCCTCCACGATGGCGTCGGCAAACGCCTCCGCCTCCGCCTCAGGCAGGTTCAGTACATGAAAGGCCAGCCGCTGCGCGGATTTCCCCCCGATACCCGGCAGACGGGCAAACTGCTCCACCAGCTTTTCAAGGGGTGCGGGAAAATACTCCATAACGCTCAACCTCTCAGCTCCCGGATCCGCCCGGGAATGTCCTCCGCCTTGTAAACGGCGCTTCCCGCCACCAGCACGTTGGCGCCGGCCTGAATACACAAACGGCAGGTGTTGGCGTCCACGCCGCCGTCCACTTCCAGCTCGCAGGCGGGGTTCATGGCGTCGATATAGCGCCGGATGGCCTCCACCTTGGGCATCATATCCGCCATGAACTTCTGTCCCCCGAAGCCCGGCTCCACCGTCATCACCAGAATGATGTCGCACTCGCTGAGGAATGGCAGCACCGCGCTGGCGGGGGTCTTGGGCTTCACCACCACGCCGGCCTTTTTCCCCTTGGCGTGGATGCGGCGCAGCGCCTCGTGGATGTTCTCCTCCGTATCCGCCTCCACATGGCAGGTGATAATGTCGCCGCCTGCGTCGCAGAACTGCTCCACATACCGCACCGGCCGGTCGATCATCAGGTGTACGTCCAGCGGCAGCGCCGTGGTGGGACGGATAGACTTCACCACCGGGATCCCGATGGAGATATTGGGGACAAACAGTCCGTCCATCACATCCACATGGACGTAATCGGCGGTGGAGATCCGTTCAATGTCCCGCTGCAGATTGGCGAAATCCGCCGACAGAATAGAGGGTGCGATCTTGATCATGGTGACGCTCCTTCCGCCGCACCGCCGTGGCGGCTGCGGCATATGATACACTAAGCGGTGCGGGCCGCCGCGCTCTCCGGCGCGGACGCCCCTGTCCGGCGCGGCTGCGCACCGCTTTTCAGATAGGGG
>CAKTKM010000129.1 GCA_934569425.1 uncultured Oscillospiraceae bacterium | reverse complement strand
CCCCGCTTCCGGGACGGATATATGGGATGTGATGGGGATGAGGGGCAGCGCCGTCTCCCCTTTGGTCTGCGCATACAACCCGGCAGGTACGGCGGCGGCCTCTACGGCGACGTAGGGGCTCAGCATCTCCAGCCCCTGCCGGATGCCGTCCAGATATTCCGCCAGCGTAGTGTCTCCGCCCAGATTGGGGTTCAGCAGGAAGCGGGGCATTTTCAGCCGCGAAGCCCGCAGGATAGCACTGAGCGTCCCGTCGATATGCTCGGTACTGGCCGACCACGGACGGTAGGGGTTCACCACGAACCAGACATCGGCGGTTTTCAGCAGATGGGCGTACCCGCCGATCAATTTCGCGCCCGTGTCGTTGCCGCCTACGTCTAAGATAACGGTCTTCCTCTCGTCCAGCAGCAGGGGGATCAGTCCGCCCACCTGCGTGGGCGCGTCGGCGCACTGCTGCTGAAAGTGGACGGTGACGCCCGCTTTTTCCAACAGGCTCTCCACGTCACGGGAGCGCATCAGGGGCTTGGTCTGGTCAAGGTCGAAGAAGTGAACTTCCCGTCCCTGCCCTGCCAGCTCCAACGCCAAATGGACGGCCAGCTCCGATTTTCCGCATCCGGCCTCCCCCAGAAAGACGATATTGGGCTGCCGCAGCAGCCTCTCCCATGCCATGCGATCACCTCGCTATGTAAAAAATATCTATCCGTATAATTTTTTTCTACAAAAAAGAGTGTAACACGGCTTGCATTTCTTGTCAACCGCGTGTAAAATTTAGATAAAAACTTATCCGGAAAGGTGGATTGCGCCGTGGAACGGGAGAAATTTTTAATCAAGATCTGCGAGTTTCTGACGCATGTGATGGGGCCGCAGACAGAGATCGTGCTGCACGACAGGGCAGGGACGATCATCTGGATCGCAGGCGGACATATTACCGGACGGGCGGTGGGACAGCAGGATTTCCTCCCGGCCATGGAGCTGACGGCACAGCAGCGGGCAGCGGAGGGCTTTGACTACACCACCGGCTACAAAAGCTTCAGCCGACAGGGGACGCCCCTGCGCTCCTCGTCGCTGTTTTTTCGGGACGAGGCAGGGCAGTTGGATTACACCCTGTGTGTCAATCAGGACATCAGCGCCTATGTGAATCTGCAGCAGGTATTGGATGCCTTTATCGGCGACCGGCCTGCGGTGGCACAGGTGCAGCCGCAGCAGGATACGCTGGACGACGTGGTGATGAAAATGATCCTCGGTGAGATCGCCCGCTCGAAGCCCTCTGATCTGGACAGCCGGGAGGATAAGCTGCAGCTGATTCGGCGGCTCAATGACAAAGGGATCTTCGGCGCCCGGGGCGCGGTGGCCGCCGTATGTCAGCTGCTGCACATCGCCCAGCCCACGCTGTATAAGTATTTGCAGGAGACAAAAGAGGAATGAGACGGCGCAAAGCCGTCTCATTCCTCTTTTATTCAGTCTGTCAAAAGGGCTTCGCAGAATTCGCCGCCCGCCAAGGCAGCGAACAAGTTGAATCATTTTTTGCCGCGACATGTGCGTGGCAAAAATACCTTGCGCGGAGAGAGTGTCTTTTCGCCTATTTATGGGCGAAAAGCGCGGGTCGAAGCGAGTCCTATTTGTCAAAAAAGGGCTACGCCCTTTTTTGACAAATTAAATAATCTTTTCCCGTTCTCCATGGTGATCTGCGCCATTTCCCCGGTGGAAAGCCCTTTGATCTGTGCCAGCTTTTCGGCAATGTAGAACACATTGCGGGAGTCGTTGCGCTTGCCCCGCAGGGGGACGGGGGACATATAGGGGGAATCCGTCTCGATCAGGATGCGGTCAAGGGGGGTCATCTCCGCCACCTCCACCGCCTTACGGGCGTTCTTATAGGTCACAGGGCCGTCAAAGCCCAGATACCAGCCCAGTCTCAACAGCTCCCGCGCCATATCCACACTGCCGGAATAGCAGTGGAACACGCCCCGCAGGCGGGGATATTCCCGCACGATGGCCAATGTATCGCCGTGGGCGTCACGGTCATGAATGATGACCGGCAGATCCAGCTCCAGTGCCAGCGCCAGCTGGGCGCGGAACACCTGCTGCTGGAAATCATGGGTAGGATTCTCCGGCCAGTAGTAGTCCAGGCCGATCTCGCCGATGGCCACCACCTTGGGCTGCCGCGCCATCTGCCGCAGGACATCAATATGTTCCGGCACAAAATCCCCGCAGTTTTCCGGATGAATGCCCACGGCGGCATAGACATGGCTGTGGCGCTCCGCCAGCGCCACGGCGGCACAGGAGGACTTCAGCGTGCAGCCCGGGTCGAGCACAAGACCGTCAAAGGCGGAGAGCACCGCGTCGCGGTCAGCGTCGAAGGCCTCGTCGTCATAGTGGGCATGGGTATCGAACAGCGTCATAGCAGCTGCACCTTTCCCACATCGGTGGATTCGATATACTGCTCCTTCAGCTCCCGCAGGCGTGCCATATGGGGCTGCTGCATATGGATGCGCTGGTGGGCTTCACTCTCCCACTGCTCGATCAGCAGCACTACATTTTCCTCCTGCGCGGAGAAATAGTAGTCATAGCGGATACAGCCCTCCTCGGCACGGATGGCGCTCAGGATGCCCTCCGATACGATGGTGCGGACGTAGTTCTCCCGGCAGCCGGGCTTTGCGGTATATTTCACATACAGGGTCAACATCAAAATCACGCTCCTTTGGGGTCATTTTACCCCAAAGGAGCGTGATTGTCCATATTTGTTTCGAGTTTGACGAAGTCAGCACAGCTTGGCGCCGGCGGGAACGGAATCGTCAATAAGCATCAGATGCAGCTTTTCCTCGCCCTTCTCCTTGTGGACGGCGGAGATCAGCATGCCGCAGGAGGGAATGCCCATCATCTTGCGGGGGGGCAGGTTCAGAATGGCGATGGCCGTCTTGCCAATCAGCTGCTCCGGCTCATAGTACTGGTGGATACCGGAGAGAATAATGCGGTCGGTACCGCTGCCGTCGTCCAGCGTGAATTTCAACAGCTTGTCGGATTTCTTCACCGCTTCGCAGTTCTTGATCTTCACGGCGCGGAAGTCGGATTTCAGGAAGGTATCGAAGTCCACCTCTTCCTCCACATAGGGTTCCAACTCCACAGCGGGCAGGGCGGCCTTCTTCTGAGCCTCCTGCATGGCCTCCAGCTCCGCCAGCGCCTTCTCCGTGTCCACACGGGGGAACAGATTCTCGCCCTTGGCCACCTGCGCCCCGGCGCTCAGCACACCCCAGACATTGGCCTTGTCCCAGGTGTGATCCCCGGCGGAAGCGCCGATCTTCACGAAGATCTTGTCGCAGGTCTCCGGCATCACGGGAGTCAGCAGCGTGGTACAGACGCGGATGGTCTCCAGCAGGTTATAGAGAACGGTAGCCAGACGGGTGCGCTTGCTCTCGTCCTTGCCCAGCACCCAGGGGGCGGTCTCGTCGATATACTTGTTGGCGCGGTCGATGACCTTGAATACCTCGTCGATGCCGTTCTGGAGCTGCAGCTTGTCCATCTCCGCCTCGTAGCGGTCGCGGAGGGCGCAGACGGTCTTTTTCAGGTCGCAGTCCTCGGGCGCATCCTCGCGGTCAACCGGCAGCTTGCCGCCGAAGTACTTCTCCACCATGCCGGTGGTGCGGCTGACCAGATTGCCCAGCTTGTTGGCAAGGTCGGTGTTAATGGTGGAGATCAGCAGCTCGTTGGAGAAGTTGCCGTCGGAGCCGAAGGGGAAGGTACGCAGCAGGAAGAACCGCAGCGCGTCCACGCCGAACATCTCGGACAGGGCGTAGGGATCGACGACATTGCCCTTGGATTTGGACATCTTGCCGCCGTCGATCACCAGCCAGCCGTGGCCGTACACATGCTTGGGCAGGGGCAGGCCCATGCTCAT
>CAKTKM010000128.1 GCA_934569425.1 uncultured Oscillospiraceae bacterium | reverse complement strand
GCTTTTTGAGACGCAGGCTTGCTGGCGCAAGTCAAGGCGAAAAGGGCAAAAAGCGCCGGAAAGACACGCTGTCAGGCGTGTTTGCCCTTGTCAATCGATGGTAATATTTCCAAAAGGGCGGCTGCCCTTTTGCCGTTCCGGCGGAGCCGGAACGGGGGGGAACACAACGAGAGAGTGAGGAACACGCATGAAACGAGTGATGAGCTTTCTGCTGGCGCTGGTCATGGCGCTGAGCCTGCTGCCGTCTGCCGTATGGGCGACGGAGGAGGTCTACGATCCCTTCGCGGGACTGGAGAGCGCCGAGGCGGCCGCCTTTGCGGAGCAGTACGTCTACGTCAAGGTCTACGACGAGGAGGACGGCGATTTTTATGACGTCGGCCTGATCGGCGTGGGCGGCGATGGGGTGATCTTCAACAACGACCGCAGCAAGGATGCCTATGACGCGGCGAAGGCGGCCTATGAGGGGCTGAGCCCGGCGGCCAGAGCGGAGCTGGACGCGGTGTCGCTGCTGGTGGGCAGCGCTGCGGAGCAGCAGAAGAAGACGTTTGCTGAGCTGATGGCTTTTTTCGACACGTTGGATCAGAACACCGGAACGCCCTACGCGCCCTTCTCCGGCCTAAAGAATGAGGAGGCCGTCGCCTTTGTCCGGGAGTATGTGGACTATGGCTGCTGGAAGGCGGACGATGGTTACGGCTACTGGCTGAATCTGCTGGACGTCTGGACAGAGAATGGCATGATCAAGGAGGAGTGCGTGGCGCAGGCCAAGGCCGCGCTGGAGGCCTACGCCGCCCTCAGCGACGCGGCGAAGGCGGAGCTGAACACCGTGAAGGTGGAGGATGGCGGCGAAGAACCCACCACGGTGGGCGTGCTGATGCAGTGGTATCAGAACTGCTACAACAACACTGTCGATCCCTTCCTGCCCTTTGCCGGGCTGACGAATCCGGACGCCATTGCCTTCGCGGACACCTATCTGTATTACCACCGCTGGGAGGAGGACGGCGAGGTTGTTTATGGCTCCGGTCTGAAGGATGTGTCCTTCGAGGAGAACGGCAATTTTCTGACGGAGGATACCGTGGCGCAGGCCAAGGCCGCGCTGGAGGCCTACGCCGCCCTCAGCGATGCCGCCAGAGCGGATCTGGACACGGTGCAGATGAGGGACTGGGACGGCGACACGATCGCCAGCTATCTCATCGTGCAATACAACGCATTCTATCTGCAGACGGTGGGCGCCGACGGGGCGGGAACCGTGACCGATCCCAGCGGCCTGAGCGGCGCTGCCCGGAGCTTCCTGCGGCGGTATATGGCCTATGATCCCGACGGGGAGCGTCAGGAAAAAAACATTGACGTGACCGGCGCGGCGTACTATTTCGGCGCCTACACCGATCCGGCGCGGGCGCGGGCGGCGGAGGCCGGCCGGGTGTACGCCGCCCTGCCGCTGGCGGAGCGGGCAGAGCTGGAGAAGCTCTATGTGACCGATGGGGAATCCTGCAACTTCTCGGAGTGGATGAACCGGTGCTACTGGAGGGCGATCCAGCCGGCCACCGGCACGAAGACGCCGGAGCAGCTGACGGACGCGGACGCCATCGCCTTTTTCAATACCTACATCGACTATGACGCCGAAACCTGCAACGTGAACTACAAGGGAACCAAGCGCACGGCGGACGGGCTGTATTTCACGGCGGACACGCTGGCGCAGGCGGAAGCGGTGCAGGCGGCGTGGGAGGCGCTGAACGAAAAGATCCAGCAGCAGGACAACGGGAACATATGGGGACAGCTGGAAGCCCTGCGGGTGTGCTGGGACGGCACGCCGGTGCGCTTCTGCAGCGGCGTGATGGATCACCTGTGGTCCATGCTGGAGGAGACCCGCTACAGCCCCGAATATATGGAGACGCTGCTCCGGAACAAGGGATTCAAGGCGCCGGTCCGCGGAACGGACTTTGACGTGGAGCTCCCGCAGCTGGAGGAGGGAACGGACTATACCTGCCGGTATACGGACGGCGTGCTGACGGTAACGGTGAAGGCCGGCGACCGGGAGCACTGGCGGGCGGCCTCCGGCAGCGAGACGGGCAGCATGGAGGGAAACGTGTATTTCCAACTGCGCTTCCCGGCACCCCAAAACGCCGTCAAGGTGTCGCATGACTGCGGCAACGGCATAGGGGGCGTCTGGACCAGCTATCTGGAGCATACGGAGTACGAGAACGCCCATACGCTGCAGGAGAATGAGACCGAGGTGCAGAACGGCCGCGCCATCGCCGCGGTGAACCGCGATGGCGACCTGGTCACGGTGACGCCCACCGGAGAGGAAGCCGAGCGCATGGTGGTGTCGTGGTTCGATGAGAACGGCGGCTCGCTGGGACGCTTTGTGCTGGGGATCCGCGTGGTGGTCGAGGAATCCTTCTGTTATGAATTCAGTGATCCCGCACCGGCGGAGGTGAAGGCGGAACGGTTCACCACCGATATGGACGGCAGCGGTACATGGAACGTCGTCAAGGAGGACGGGATGCTGACGCTGCGCCCCAAGGCGGACGGCGCGCGGATCGCGGATCTGCTGGGGACGGAGGAGCTGGTGACCGCCGTGACCCTGACGCCGCCGCAGCCGGGCTATACGATCGACTGGGATAAGAGTCAGGTCATGGATGGCCGCCGCGGTCCGGACGCGGTGTGGGAGACGGGCTTCCGCCTGTATGCCTTCCGGCAGCAGCCCACCTGCACCTACTATACGCTGGTATGGACAAAGGACGGCGCGCCGGACATCACCGAGAAGCTGACCGCCAAGGTGACGGAGCGGAGCGGCTTCATGGCCAGCATCGGCCACAGCAAGGGCGTTGAGTCGCGTGCCGCGGAGGAGTCGGCGGTCATGGCCAACGTTCCCGCGTCCGGCGGGATGCAGGTGACCTATGACCCGGCGCTGGGCTATTTCCACACCCGCTTCACGGGAGGTGCGGTACCCGCCGTGGAGGATCTGCAGCGGGGCATCACCCTGACGCCGTGGGCGGAGATCCAGGAGCAGGTGAAATACTTCCGCTTTGTGGACTTCGGCAGCAATCTGGAGCCGGCCTATGTGGACGAGAACGAGACGGAACGGTACCGCATGGCGCTGGAATACAACACGGTGTTCGACATGAGCCGCGCCGGGGACCGGCGGCACCTGACGGTACCCTATGTCCAGACAAAGCGGATGACGCTGGAGGACATGACCATCTATTTCGCCGGAAGCCAGCTGTATTTCGCCCGTGTGGTGGAATGGCTGGACGGCGAGAGGAACACGCTGGGCTATACCTACATTTACGGCAAGAACGACAGCGTGGTCAGCTCCGTCAGCACCCGGAGCGTCACGGCGCCGGAGACGGCGGAGGACGCGCCGGTGATCGTGGGACAGGAGGGGCTTCGCCTCACCTGCCAGCGGTATCCGCAGGCGGGCGGCCAGCAGACCAAGTACATGCGTCTGACGGTGGACGACACCACCAAGCTGGATCCCGAGGGCAACGCCATCTATCTGCCCTACAGCTATTTTGACGATCTGGACTGGGAGAAGGCGCAGCAGCTGAAGATCCGTCCGGTGATCCGCCACTATGCCGATGGCGAGGACAGTGAGCCGGAGGTGCTGCGGGGCGAATACACCGCTTATGGCGTGAAATTCGTCACCAAGGGCTTCTCACCCTTTACGGTCACCTGCCGCACCACCTGCCTGCCCGGACGGCCTGCCGGCGGAGAGACGGTGGAGGCGCTGGACATGGCCTTCACCTATGAGTACCTCACCGGACAGCGGCAGGTAGAGCACACCAGCGACAAGTGGGACGCCATGGACGTGAACGGAGACGGCACGGTGGACGTGTACGATCTGCAGGGCATCTATGAGATGGCGTCCGGCCTGCGGGACTACGAATAAGCGCAAAAAA
>CAKTKM010000127.1 GCA_934569425.1 uncultured Oscillospiraceae bacterium | reverse complement strand
CATTTGTTCCGCTGCGCTCCACACGCGCACCGTTCGCCCCTGCGGGGGCGGTTGCGGCGGGACGGTGGCGGGTGTTCCTGTTTCCCTGCGAAAAGTTTGTCAAAATGGGGGATCTGGCGAAAAAAGCCTTGCAATTCCGGTGGCGGTGTGGTATGATTCCTACTGGTAGTATGTGTTGACTGAGAGTGGACGGTTCGTCCGCTCTTTTTGTTGAGCAAAATCCGTTTCTTAAAAATCGAAGACCCTGTGAAAAATAAAGCGAGGAACGTTATGAAAAAAGTCACCGATATTGTCTGGGAGCTGGCGGAGCCTGTGGTGAAGGAGAACGGCTGCACCCTCTGGGATGTGGAATACGTCCGGGAAGCGGGACAGTGGTATCTGCGGCTGTATCTGGATAAGGAGGGCGGCGTGGATATTCTGGACTGTGAGGCCGTCAGCCGCAAGGTCAGCGACCTGCTGGACGAGGCGGATCCCATTGAATCCAGCTATATGTTCGAGGTGTCTTCCGCCGGTGCGGAACGGCAGCTGAAGCGCCCGGCCGACTTTGTGCGGTTTCTGGGAGAGCCGGTGCTGGTGAAGACCTATAAGAACCGGGACGGACGAAAGGAGTTCGCCGGTGTTCTGGCGGGCTATGAGGACGGCGCGGTGCTGCTGGATATGGGCGGCACGGAGCCGGTGCGGTTTGAAAAGTCCGAGGTGGCGCTGGTGCGCCTGCGGGTGGAATTTTAAGTATAATCGTTGCAGATAGAAGGAGTTTTAGAGCATGAAATGTGATGAGATCTTCGTGGCGCTGGCCATGCTGGAGAAAGAGCGGGGTATTCCCCAGAATTTTATGATGGGCAAGATCATTCAGGCACTGACCACCGCCTATAAGCGGGATCACGAGGGCGTGGAAAACGTGATCGTGGATGTGGACGAGGAGAAGCACGACCTGCGGATGTATGTGCAGAAGGAGGTCGTGGAGGAGGTCATGGATCCCGCCAACGAGATCTCGCTGGAGGAGGCCAAGCACATCAGCGCCAAGAACGAGCTGGGCGGCATGGTGAATTTCCCGGTGGAGAATGTGGAATTCGGACGTATTGCCGCCGGCAACGGCAAGCAGGTGATCATTCAGGGGCTGCGGGAAGCCGAGCATGGCATGATCTATGACGAGTGGGGCAGCAAGCAGCACGAGATCCTGACAGGTACCGTGGTGCGGATTGATCCCCGCAACGGCAATGTGATCCTGAAGATCGGTACCGGAAACGAGAGCACGGAGGCGGTGCTGACCCTGAACGAGCAGGTACCCGGCGAGGAACTGCGGGAAGGCCAGATGGTGAAGGTCTATCTGGTGGAGGTGCGCCGCACCACCCGCGGGCCGCAGGTGCTGATCTCCCGCACCCACCCCGGTCTGGTGAAGCGGCTGTTTGAGCTGGAGGTGCCGGAGATCTACGACGGCACGGTGGAGATCCGCTCCATTGCCAGAGAGGCGGGCAACCGTACCAAGATGGCCGTGTGGTCCGAGGACGAGAACATTGATCCCATCGGCGCGTGCGTAGGCCCCCGCGGGCAGCGTGTCAACGCCATCGTGGAGGAGCTGCGGGGCGAGAAGATCGACATTATCAAATACAGCGATGATCCCGCGGCCTTTATCGCCGCGGCACTGGCGCCCTCCGATGTGGTAGAGGTGCGTCTGGCGGCGGAGGGCAAGGCCTGCCGTGTCATCGTGCCGGACGATCAGCTGAGCCTGGCCATTGGCAAGGAGGGGCAGAACGCCCGTCTGGCCGCCCGCCTGACCGGTTATAAGATCGACATCAAGCCCGCGTCCTACAGCGGGGAGTAAGAGACAAGGAGGTGGCCGGTATGGCTGTCAAGCCCAGAAAAATACCGCAGAGGCAGTGTGTCGGCTGCCGTGAGATGAAGGACAAGAAGGCACTGCTGCGGGTGGTGCGTACGCCGGAGGGCGAGATCGTGCTGGATGGCCGGGGCAAGGTGTCCGGCCGGGGCGCGTATGTGTGTCCCGACGTGGCGTGCCTGAAAAAGGCGCGGAAGACGAAGGCGCTGGAGCGTGCGCTGGAAACGGCCATTCCCGAGGCGGTGTATGACGCGCTGGAGGCGCAGATGGAAGGCGGCGGGGCATGACGGAACAGATACTATCCCTGCTGGGGCTGGCCAAGAAGGCCGGACGGATCGAGGTGGGCGAGGAGCCTGTGGGCGCCGTCGCCCGCGCCAGAAAGGCAAAGGTGATCCTTGTAGCCCGTGATGCGGGACCCTCCAGCCAGCGGAGAGCCTTCTCCTTTGCCCAGAGCGGCGCCTGCCTGTGCCTGACGCTTCCGGAGGACAAAGAGGCACTGGGACGGGCGTTGGGGCGCACCAGCGTGGCCATGTGCGCGGTGACGGACATTGGCTTTGCCGGCACCATCGGCAAAAAGCTGGCGGCCATGGACGCGGAGCAGTACGGCGCGGCGGCGGAGCAGCTGGACGGGAAGGCGCAGCGAGCCATGGAACGCCGGGCGGAGCAGGCGCGGCACGAGAAGAATTTGCGGCAGGGCAGACACCGTGTCCATGCCGACAAGCCGCCGGAGCCGCCGAAGGAGACCGCCGCGGCGGAGAAAAGACCCCCCAAACCGCGCGGGGACGGCACCAGACGGTATCAGAAGGGAGCGGGACGAGGATCCCGCTATGCCGGAAAAACCCAGACGGCGCGTGAGCGCTTTGCCGGATCTCTGCCGGTGAAGCGGGGGAAGGGCAGCGGACGGAAAAAGTCCGGCGAACAGTAAGCAGGAACATATGCGGCGCGGAAGTGCCGCTGACTTAAAGACGGAGGTGGCTTTATTTGGGCAGCGTAGCAAACAAATACAGAGTGCATGAGGTGGCGAAGGATTTCGGCGTGGCCACGAAGGACATTGCGGAGATCCTGACCAAGTACGCAGAGGCACCCAAGAACCATATGCAGGTGCTGGAGGATCGGGAGCTGAGTCTGATCTTTGAATATTTGACACAGCACAATCAGATCGACAGCATCGCCACGATCTTTGCCGAGGGCGCCAAGACCGAGGAGAAGAAGCCGGAGCAGAAGAAGCAGCAGCAGGCACCGCAGCCCCAGAAGCAGGCGGGCGGCAGCCAGCAGGCGAAGCCTGCCCAGCCGCAGGGCAGCAGCGGTC
This sequence comes from uncultured Oscillospiraceae bacterium, assembly GCA_934569425.1. GTDB lineage: Bacteria > Bacillota > Clostridia > Oscillospirales > Oscillospiraceae > Vescimonas. Next base: position 763 of record CAKTKM010000127.1, on the reverse strand, counting down.
AGACCCAGCAGCCGGTGCAGAAGCCCGTGTCCCGCGTGCCGCAGAAGCAGGTGGTGGACACCCGTAAGGCTACCAATGTGAATCTGGACAAGTACGACGAGAAGCTGCAGGATATGGCTGACCGCACCGGCAACGGTGGCCGTGGCGGCCGCCGGGAGAAGGATCAGCTGCAGGGCAAGGAGAAATTCCGCAGCAATAAGCAGCGGCAGAACGGTCCCATGACCAACAAGCGCAAGCAGGAGGAGGCGGATCGCCTGCGGAAGCTGCGGCTGGAGGTCATCAAGAACACCCCCGTCACCGTGCAGATCCCCGATGAGATCAGCGTGGGTGAGCTGGCCAGCCGGATGAAGAAGGCCGGTGCGGAGGTGGTCAAATGCCTGATGAAGAACGGCATTATGGCATCCCTCAGCCAGATGATCGACTTTGACACCGCTGCCATCATTGCCGAGGAAATGGGCTGCAAGGTGGAGAAGGAAGTGGTGGTCACCATTGAGGAGAAGCTAATCGACGACCACCAGGATAAGGAAGAGGATCTGGTACCCCGCGCTCCCGTTGTGGTGGTCATGGGTCACGTTGACCACGGCAAGACCTCCCTGCTGGACTATATCCGCAACGCCCATGTGGCGTCCGGCGAGGCCGGAGGAATTACCCAGCATATCGGTGCCTATCAGGTGGAGATCCACGGAAAGCCCATCACCTTCCTGGATACCCCCGGTCACGAGGCCTTTACCTCCATGCGCGCCCGCGGCGCCATGGTGACGGA
>CAKTKM010000126.1 GCA_934569425.1 uncultured Oscillospiraceae bacterium | reverse complement strand
CGGACCGTACCGACTACGACCTGACCCAGCACCAGACCGTGTCCGGCAGGGATCTGACCTATTTTGACCCCGAGACCAACGAGCGGTACATCCCCTATGTGGTGGAGCCGTCTCTGGGTGTGGAGCGCAGCGTGCTGGCCGTTCTGGTGGATGCCTATGACGAGGAGGTCGTAGACGAGAGCAAGAACGACGTCCGTGTGGTGCTGCACCTGCATCCGGCGCTGGCACCCTATAAGGCTGCGATCCTGCCTCTTTCCAAGAAGCTCAGCGAGCCTGCCCGCAAGATCTATGAGGAACTCAGCAAGGAGTGGATGCTGGACTTTGACGAGACCGGATCCATCGGCAAGCGCTATCGCCGTGAGGACGAGGTCGGCACTCCTTACTGCATCACGGTGGACTTTGACACCGTGGGTGACGCCGAACATGAGGGTGACAACTGCGTTACTGTCCGTGAGCGGGATACCATGGAGCAGGTCAGAATTCCGATCTCTCAGCTGAAGAGCTATCTGGCCGAGAAGCTGGCATACTAAGGCTGCTGTTGCCTTTTGTTGCCTGTTTTCCGGTGCAGAAACGGTACATTAACTGCCGTTATTGGTACATAAAACCCCTTTATTGGTACAAAAAAGACCGTCCGTATGGACGGCCTTTTTTCTATTCACTTCTTTACCTGTGCCAGATATTCCTCCAGACACAGATCGTTGTCCATAATGTACCTGGCAGCCTCCACGCCCACATAGCGGTAGTGCCACGGCTCATAGATCACACCGGTGATGTCCTCCTTCCCCTGCGGGAAGCGGAGGATAAAGCCATAGTCGGCGCAGTGGTCAATGAGCCAGGTGTAGGCAGGGGTATTGGCGAAGGTTTCTTCCAGTGTGTAATCGCCGCTGCCGCCCACATCCATGGCAAGGCCGCAGTTATGCTCGCTGAAGCCGGGACGCTTGACGATGGTGCCGCCTACCTTCTGGGCATCCAGATCGCTGTAGCCCTTATCGGTATACTGCTTCACCTTGCGCCAATAGAGGGTGTTCTGCTCGTCCTTGGGACGGTAGGCGCTGACCACCGCCAGCTGATACTGGCTGGCATCTTTCAGCATCCGTTCCACCGCGTCGGTGACCCGGCTGTCCATCTGCTTGCCGCCGGTAACGGTGGTAAAGGACACATCGTTGTCATAGCCCGACGGAAGGGGATTCCAGTCATTGACCAGCAGCAGCTGCCAGTCCGGCTGGCCGCCGCCCTGATAGCTGTCCATCTGGACATAATGCCCGTTGGTGGAGTACTGCAAAAGACCGTTGGCGTCGATATATGGCTCGTCGCTGCCGGTGGCAGTGGTGTTTCCGCTGCCGTTATTGGTTCCGGTACCGTTATTCCCATTCTCACCGCCGCCGTTGGCATTGGGGTCGCCGGAGGTGTTGGGATCCGCTGTCTGATCGGGATCTTCGGGAGTGTTGTCCGCAGGCTTCTGGGTATTGTCCGGGGTATCGGGTTCTGTTGTCTGCTGGGGGTCATCGTGCTTGGGGGGAATGGCGTCATGCTTGCTCAGTCCCACTACCACCAGCACCACGGCGGCGATCAGCACCACCAGAGCGATGATCCACACGGCGGGCCGCCTGCCGCGGTGTCTGGAATAGGTTCGTTTTCCCTGTGTCATTGGTTTTCTCCTCCAAAAAATGCTTCGATCTCCGCGGCGGTGCAGGCGGCGCTGCCCTGCGCAAGGCCGTCCCGTCCGCCGCCGCGTCCGTTCAGAGCTGCGTTCATGCGCTTGACCAGATCGCGGATGTCCGCACCGGGATGGATCAGCGCATATTTATAGGCGCCGTCCTCTCCGGCAAAGACCGCGCAGCGGCCGCCGCAGCGGTTGGCCACCATGTCGCACAGCCGCCGCACCGCGTCCGGCTCCATGGGAGGCTGCAGCAGCAGTACGCTGCCTGCGCCGTTATATCTGGCGGCCAGCGCGGCAAACTGTTCCTTTTCCAGCGTATCACAGCGCTGTTTGACAGAGAAAAGCTCCTCCTTCAGCCGCATCACCGCGCCAAGGGTGGCGTGGGGCTTTACCGACAGCTCGCGGCCGATGGCGCTGTTCTGCTGCCAGTTCAGCGCCAGATAGTCCAGCGCCCGCCTGCCGCAGAGAAGCTCCAGACGCACGCCGTCGCGGAATTTCTGCCAGCCGGTGAACTTCACCAGCCCCACCTGTCCGCTGGTCTCCACATGGGTGCCGCAGCAGGCACACATGTCCGCGCCGGGGAACTCCGTAATGCGCACCGGCCCCTCCAGCGCCTTTTTACTGCGGTAGGGAAGGGCGGCAAGCTCCTGCGGGTCGGGAAAGCGGATGACAATGGGGTGATTTTCCCAGATGTACTGATTGGCACGCCGCTCAATATCCAGCACCCCTTCCCAAGGGATGTCGGCGTTATAATCAATGGTGACGGTTTCGGCACCCAAGTGGAAGCCGGTGTTGTCGCAGTGATAGGTGCTGCACAGCATACCGGAGACGATATGCTCGCCGGAGTGCTGCTGCATATGGTCGAAGCGCCGCACCCAGTCGATCGTTCCGGTGACGGTGGCGCCGACGGTCAGGGGACGGTCGCAGGTGTGATAGATCACGCCGTCCCTTTCGTGGACATCCAGCACATTGGCGTCTCCCAGCGTGCCGTGGTCGGCACCCTGACCGCCGCCCTCCGGATAAAAGGCGGTACGATCCAGCGTCACCAGCCACTGCTTTTTTTCAGCGGTGCAGTCCAGCACCGTGGCATCAAATTGACGCAGAAACGTGTCCTGATAGTAAAGCTTGATGGTTTCCATAGATCTCTCCCTGTGGCGGAAAATGTTCCACCCCTTAGTATGCAGCAAAATGGGGAAAAAGGCAAGGCTTTTTCATGGGAAAAGGAATAAGGACAGGGCGGACTGCCGTCCGCCCTGTAAAAGGACAAAGTTTACTTTTCCGCGGCATCCTGAACCGGTGTGCCGGAGGAGACGGAACCATCGGCATGGACGACCATGCGCGAAGCGCCCTGTCCCGCGGTACCCTTGGAGAAGGAGACTGTCCAGCTGCCGTCCAGCACGCTGTAGCGGCCGTAGGCGGTGTCGTAGTCGCCGTCGTAGTGCGCCTTTGCCGCGTCGATGGCCTGCTGCTCGGTCATGGCGCCGCGGCCCAGCTGGGCGGTGGACAGAATGTCCAGCACCTCGCTGCGGCCGGCCTCCCATGCTGCCGGATCCAGCGTGCTGCCGGAGGGCTGACACACATAGTCGCCGGGGACATTCTCAAAAAACAGGTTCAGCCACAGGCTGCCGTCGCTCTCCTCGGTGTGCTGCCAGAGCTTTTGGCCGCCGGAAAGAGTGAGCTCCTCGCTGGTAACGTCGGTGCCGCAGATGCCGTAGCCGCTGCGCCAGCAGAGCAGCGCAAAGTCCAGCACCTTATCATCGGTTTTCCAGAAATGAATGCCCTCGGTGCTGGAATCTTTATTCTGCACCGATTCCCACTGCCAGCCCTCGGGCAGAGTCAGTGCCATGTCCACATAGCCGCTGGTATAGCTGGCGGTCTGGCCGGTGACAGGCGCAGGAGACGGCGTGTCTATGCTGCCGGTAGGGTCGTTGCCGGAGGGATGCACCGTGCAGCCGGACAGGGTGACCACCGCCGTCAGCGCCAGCGCGCAGGCGGCGGACAACAGGATCAGGGACAGGGAACGTTTCATGGGAAGCACCTTCCTTTCTGTCTATAAGACGCTTCCCGGGGGCAAAATGTTCCGGGAGAGAGGAGAAAATCTGAAAAACGGACAAACAAAAACAGACGCCCAACGGACGTCTGTCGAATGTGGTTTGTTAACCGATCTTGTTCAGCTTCAGGGTCAGAGCGGACTTCTTGTGAGCCGCGTTGTTCTTGTGCATCAAACCCTTGGCAGCAGCCTTGTC
>CAKTKM010000125.1 GCA_934569425.1 uncultured Oscillospiraceae bacterium | reverse complement strand
ATTCCACAGTGTGCCCGCCCTTAAAGTCATCGTCGAATAATTTAGCCAGTTGCCTGGATGCCGCCTCTTTTTCGCGCTCCTGCCGTTTGCGTTCCTCATTGATTTCCCTTTGACGTTGAATGATTGCCTTTCGTTTTTCCTCAGCGGCCAATTGCGCCGCGAGGCGTTCGCTTTCGATTCTTTGACTTTCTTCTTCGGCTTTTTTGCGTTCACAGTCTTTTCGCTTTTTCTCTGCAATGGAAAGATCCGTAATTGCCTGCCGGATGTTGTCCATTTCTTCGGATGCGCAAACTTTTGCGTAAATACTTTTTTGTATCCCATGGCAAAGCGTTTCAACATGTTGATTAAGGGCATCTACGAACTGGATTGCACCGTCACGGGTGTCTACAGGGAAGACAACACATTTTTTCTCTGCCAGAATCGTTATGCTCGTGAACTGCAATGTTTTAACAATGGGATTATTCTTGTACCGCATATTTGGCGAACCGTCTTTGTTCAGATACTTACGGCGCTCGGAAAGCAGCTCCCCATGCGGCGGCAGTCGCGTATCCTCCCACCATTCTATATCGCGTCCATCGCTTTTGACGGATGCGTTCACTTTGTCATAGGTAAAAACGCTTAGCTGTTTACCTTGCTCGCAGACCACAAGGCAATAGGGAAATAGCAGTGCAGTATTTTTGATTCCGGGGAATTTCAGATAATCCACTCCTTCAAAGAGTTGCTCTTGCACACCTATTTTTGTGCTCTTTCCTTTTTGAGCCTTTTTAGCTGCATGCCGAAGGTGTTTCCATGAACCAACCTTCCCGAAATATGCATTCAATGCGATGAATCGTTCTGGAAGATGAACCTCTGTCGGTTTAGATCCATCCTGCGCGATGAACGCTTCGATCCCATCATTCTCTGCACATTCAAGAATTCGATTGAGTTCCCGAATTTGTTCAAGCTCTTTGCTGTGTTCCTCAACAAACAACTGATACGCGGCTACCCGACTCGCTTCATTTTGATTCGACAGCATATCCAAGAAGCATTGATTTAGCAAGCGATCTTCAACAATTGTTTCACAAGGTATATAATCATACAATACTTCAGGCGCATATTTCGGTTTCCCGATTTTCTTGACCAGCCTTGCTTTTTTTGCAGCCAGTTTGGCTTGCTTTTGCGCAATCTCTGCCTGTTTTCGTTTGGCTGCCAGTTTCTCTTTTGCTATCTGCCAAGCGCTATGCGCTGCTTCCAGATCATTTTCTTCCTGCAGCAGCCTATCTTCGGTGGCTGCTATTGTTGAGGTGTATGTCTCAATCTCAGCAGTAGTTGATTCTAGAGATAGCTTTTGACGTTGCAATACGTTCCTGCGCCGCTCATCCAGAGCCATTAAGCGCTCGAGGCAAGCTGTAGCAGATGCAAGCTCGTTTTTCTGAAGCGCCATCGCTTCTGCCTCATCTGACAGCAACTGCTCGGCACCGTCCAGAATCGCTTGCAACTCGTTTTCTTTTTCGGAAATTCTAGCGTCGAGATTCTTTTTCTTTGATGTGGCTAGAAAAAAACACTTTTTCCGCTCGATCTTCAGTGCATTCAGATCACTTTGACACGTTTGTTGTTGCGATGCGTTACTTTCTCGTCTCTTGCCAAAATCGCTCTTTTGTGCAGAGATCTGTTGCTGAATGCACGTTATCTGATTCTGATAGACAGGGATTTGCTCGAGTTCCGCTGGCCTGTTCTTTGCGAACCCGTTCATCTGTGCCTCAAGCGCTTCTTTTTTCAGCTTCAGCTCATCTAATTTTTCCTTTTTCGCTTTTAATTCGTCTCTGCGTTTTTTCAGCACTTCCAGCTTTTGGCTATAAAATGGCATTTCTCCATCCACGGATACAACACATTTGGGAGGAAATGCATCAGGTGCCAGCGATTCTATCGATGCAGGGAGATTAACCTCCTGTACGACCGTGTCATAAAAGGCCTTTTCTCCGATTTTTTGAATCCCGGCTTGAAATGTGAGTTCCTTTATCCCGGTACAGCCCGCAAATGCATTGCTTTGAATTTCTACAACTGTACTTGGGAAAGCAACTTGCTCAAGTTTCGTATGTCCTTCAAATGCACCACTGGCAATAACGACAACATTAGAGCTGATCTTTACTGTTTTGTCAGATTTCTCCACCGCAAATAGTTTCCCTCTATATACAGGCTTGTTACTGATAAAGCCTTCGATGTTTTCCAAAATATGATATTTGTAACCATGGCTTGCTACAAATTTTTCGGCAAATGATCCCGCTTCGACTAGAAAAACCGGAAAGGCTCGATCGGCACTTACCACAAACGCATCCTCGCCAATTTCTGAAATACTCTTCGGTAATGCGATGATTTTTGATGGCATGCAGTTTCTAAATGCACATTTACCGATTACTTTGAGGGTTGACGGGAATTTTACAAATTGCATGCTGCTGCAGCCGGAAAAAGCACATTCTCCGATACTTTCTACGCCATCTGATAAAACAACTCTTTCAAGAGCTGTACAGCCTTCAAAAGAATTTCGTTCAATTGTTTTTACAGATCCTGGTACGGTCACATTTTTTAGCTTGGAATCATTGCTGAAGCAGTAACTTGAAATTTCTTTCAGCGAGGCCGGAAAAACAACGCGCTCAAGGCTTGGTTTGCCTTGAAAAGCTCCCCACTCCATGGTTTCAACACCATCCGGTATGATCAGTTCCTTTTTGTCATACTCAAGGAATGCATTGTATAATCTACCGCCAACAATTTGATTTAAGCCCAAATAATACATTTCGCTGGAGCACAGGGGACATGGATGGGTTTTTCTTCTGGAGTTAAAGTGTTTTACCCATTGGCATGAGCTGCAATAATATTTTTCGTCAGCCATATTGTATCTCCCCCCTGTCAAAAATCAAAATCATTCACAAAGGCGATATCGATCGTGAATTCAATTCTGTCGGCCACATTTGCTGTGCCCTTCTCCACAATTGTTAGATAATAAGACTCCGTTTTCTTAAATTCTTCACTTTTTAGCGTGAACCTTACCCGGAATACACGGTCGGGGCTATTGCTGCTGCTCTTATCTGCAATCACGGTTTTCTTATCTGAGACGGCCTTGCCGGAGGCATCCGCCATATAGATTTCATATGTGCATGCGGCGACCTTACCGCTCACGGCTTCCTTTTGATAAAAGTCCAGAGAAAAAATGCTGTTGGAGATCTTGCGGCTCTGGCTGAGCAACTGCAATTCTGCCTTTTTAACATTTACAAACTTCTTAGAGTTTGCCCGCAGATTCTTAAACTCGATCACGGGAACGACGCATTCCTGAAGCGCGATGCCCCCGTGGACATAGTTCATTCCACCGCCCTGCTTTTTTATACGAATATTGTCAAGCGGTGTAAATCCAACAAAATCGCTGCCAAACTGTGACATCGGAATTCGCAGCATATGCGCTGCGGTACAGTTGCTGTCTGCGATCACATATCTGCGGTCAAATTCGAAAGCACAGCCAGATAAGAAACTCTTTTCTGCTTTGTCGCTCTCCTCCAGCGGCTTGTAGGAATATAGGAAGCCGTGATCGGCGGTAATCAGAATATTCGAACCGCTCAAATCATTGACGATCAAGCGTACCAGATTTTTGATCTCAAGAATTGCCTGCTCACAGGCATTAAAAACCTGATCCTCCGTTGCGGCTTTATCTCCGATTGCGTCAATCGCGTTGTGATAAATATAGACGACATTCGCACTGCTGACCTTTTCACGGCGTTCTGCCTGTTTCATGGAAAGTAGGGTTTTATATGTAATTGCGACATTGCCACTGTGTGCTGCGTTCAGAACTTTTTCTCTTGCGGCGGTTCCTTCGGTAGCTTCACCGTCGCAGAGGACGGTCATGTCATCCTCTATCTGAAGCGTTCTATGCGGAAGGAGCGCCGCCATTCCAAATTTTGTTGCAGAGGGGAATACAGACTGCATGGAAGAAATCTCAGCCGCACCCTTTGTTTCACGAAGAAGCTGGCTTGTCAGCTCGACCGC
>CAKTKM010000124.1 GCA_934569425.1 uncultured Oscillospiraceae bacterium | reverse complement strand
CTCTCCTCCGGCGTGCTGCGGAACCCCGACTACACCACCGAACTGATGATCCGCGCCCTGCGGATCCTGCGGCAGGAATACGGCTTCAACGGCTATATCCACGCCAAGGCCATCCCCGGCACCGCGCCGGAGCTGGTACGCCAACTGGGGCTGCTGGCGGATCGTATGAGCGTCAATATCGAGCTGCCCTCCCAGCAGGGACTGCAAACACTGGCGCCGGACAAGACCCGGCAGTCCATCCTGCGTCCCATGGGGCTCATCCGCGACACCGTGCTGGAAAACAGGCAGGAACTGGTCAAGTACAGGCACGCGCCCCGCTTCGCTCCCGCCGGACAGAGTACCCAGCTGATCGTCGGTGCCACAAAGGATTCCGACCGGCACATCCTGCACCTGACGGAAGCGCTCTATCAAAAATACCGCCTCAAGCGGGTCTTTTACTCCGCCTATGTTCCGGTGGTGGAAAACAGTCTCCTGCCCACACTGGATACCAAGCCGCCCCTGCTGCGGGAGCATCGGCTCTATCAGGCCGACTGGCTGCTGCGGTTTTACGGCTTTCAGGCCTCGGAGCTGCTGGATGACGCCCACCCCGACTTTGATCCCCAGCTGGATCCCAAGTGCAGCTGGGCGGTGGCGCATCTGGAGCAGTTCCCCGTGGAGGTCATGAAGGCCGACTATGAAATGCTGCTGCGGGTGCCGGGCATCGGCCCCACCGGCGCGAAGCGGATCCTCTCCGCCCGCCGCACCGCCCACCTGCGGTTCGAGGATCTGAAAAAGCTTGGCGTGGTAGTGAAGCGGGCGCAGTATTTTCTGCTGTGCGATGGCCGCGCCGCGGAGGGACTGCGGTTCTCTCCCGCCACCATCACAGCGCAGCTGAAGGCCATGGAACAGGGACTGCTGCCCTCCGGCGACATGCAGCAACTCTCCCTGTTTGACGCGGTGGGGTGATCACATGGCTTGGCGTGATGTTGTTTTTCAATATGACGGCACTCTGGAAGGGTTCCTCTGCTGCGTATTCGACAGCTATGTCAACAAAGAATTCCCCATCGCCTTTTCCGGCGATGAGGAATGTTGGTCACTGTATGAGGTGCGCTGCGTGATCACGGACAAGGCCCACGCACAGCGGGTCTATCAAAGCATCCTGCGCCGCTCCAAAGCAGCGGCGGACATTGTGCGGCGCTGCTTTCTCACCTGTCTGCCGGAGAAGGAGTCCCGCCTTTACGCTCTCATCCGCAAGCTGTACGATCAGGGCGCCGGTTTTCTCCGCAATACCGCCGATCCGGTATACTATCCCGTCCACCGCGCCCTGCGGCATATGGGCGGTGAGCTGGAAAAGCTACGGGGCTTCGTTCGATTTTCCGACTATGGCGGCGTACTGGGCGCGGAGATCGAGCCGAAAAACCGCGTTCTTCCCCTGCTGCGCCGCCATTTCTGTGACCGCTACGCCAACGAGCGCTTCTTCCTCTACGACCGTACCCACAGAGAGCTGCTGGTCTATGCCGCTGGCCATTCCCGTCTGCTGGCGGTGGACAGTCTGGAACTGGCGCTCCCCGGCGAAGAGGAGGTACAGTTCCGCCGCCTGTGGAAACGGTTTTATGAGACCGTCGCCATCAGGGAACGGGAAAATCCCCGCTGTCAGAACACCTTCCTGCCCAAGCGCTATCGCGGTACCATGACCGAATTTCTGCCGGATGACTACGAGGCACGGCGGCAGGGTCTCAATCCGCCAGCAGCTTCCGCAGCTTTTCCAGCCCCCGGTGCTCCAGCCGGGAGATCTGTACCTGCGACACCCCCACGATCCGCGCCGTCTGCTCCTGCGTCAAACCCTTGAAAAACCGCAGCAGAATGGTCATTCGCTCCTTTTCCGGCAGCGTGTCGATGGCCTCCCGCAGGGCGATGCGCTCCACCAGCTTTTCCTCCTCCGCGTCGGTTCCCAGCGTGGATTCCAGCGTCAATCCCTCCGCCGTTTCCTGCTGCAGGGACTCCGGCGCGATGGTGGCCAGATCGATGTTGGCGATCTCCTCCGCTGAAAGTCCCGTGACCTCCGACAATTCGGAGAGCCGCGCCTCCCGCCCCAGCTGGTGCCGCAGCCTCTCGCGGGCCGACCACAGCATCTGCCCCTTCTCGCGGATGGTACGTCCCACCTTGATGGCACCGTCATCCCGCAAAAACCGCCGGATCTCGCCGGATATTTTCGGCACGGCGTAGGTGGAAAACCGGGTGCCGTAGTTCAGATCGAAGCCCTTTACCGCCTTGAGAAACCCGATGCAGCCCAGCTGATACAGGTCGTCGCTCTCCACGCCGCAGCCGTAATAACGCTTCACGATGGACCAGATCAGGCCGCTGTTCTCCGTCAGGATCTGCTGGCAGGCCGCATCGTCTCCCCCCTGCGCCCGCTCCAGCAGTGCGAACAGCTCACTCATCGCTTCGCCCGCTGGGAAATGCGCTTGCGCATGGTCACGGTGGTTCCCCGTCCCGGCTCCGATTTTACCGCCAGCTTGTCCATAAAGCTCTCCATGATGGTAAATCCCATGCCGCTGCGCTCCTCCCCGCCGGTGGTGAACATCGGTTCCCGCGCCTTCTGCACATCGGCGATCCCCGCGCCCCAGTCCCGCACCACGATCTCCATCGTATTGTTGGCCAGCAGCTTCAGCTTCACCACGATCTTTCCCAATCGATCCGGATAACCGTGGACGATTGCGTTGGTGACCGCCTCGCTGACGGCGGTCTTGATGTCCCCCAGCTCGTCCAGTGTGGGATCCAGCTGTGCCGCGAACCCAGCCGCCGCCACACGGGCAAACCCCTCGTTGCTGCTGCGGCTGAGAAATTCCAATGTGACATAGTTTTCCATGCGCTGCATATGTATGCTCCTCTCACGTTGTGTATATGTTGTGCCTTAGGCTATTCAATGGTCATCATCCGTCCAACGCCTGCCGCCTCCAGCACCTTCTTCGGCTGAGGCGCCACATTCTGCAGCGTCACATGGCCGCCCAGCTCCCGCATCCGCTGCCAGCCCCGCAGCGCCACGGCGATCCCCGCGCTGTCCATAAACGAAATACCGCTGAAATCCAGCACCAGCTCCGCCGGCAGTGTCGCCTCGATCTCCCGCTCCAGCTTTTTCAGCAGCCCTTTTGCCCCATGGTGATCCAGTTCCCCCTTCAAATACAGTTTCAAAACCCTGTCCCGACAGGTCGCCGTTACTTCCATCTTCCGTCGCTCCTTTTCCGTGGTCTCCCTTGCATCCTTGCCTCCGACATGCTGCGGCATGTCTTTTTTCATGAAAAAATCACCGCAGAGATCACTCTCTGCGGTGATTATACAAAATTCTCCGTGCGTTTTTGCTCGAAAGCCGCCGCCAGCGCCAACCGATCAAAGATTTTTGCCAGACAGGAGCGTTTCCGCTTACAGCTTCATGGCTGCGGCGGACTCCCGCAGCTTGGCGATCAGGGAACGCGCCTTCTCCGCCTTCTCCCGCTCGGCGTTGACCACATTTTCCGGTGCCCGGGAGGTAAAGGACTCGTTGGCCAGCTTCCCCTCGATCCGCTTGAGGTTGTCCTCCGCCTTGGCGATCTCCTTTTCGATGCGCTCCAGCTCCGCGTCAATGTCCACCAGCTCCGCCAGCGGCAGGTAGATGTTGGCGTCGTGGGTGGCCACCGTCACCATGCCCTTCAGATCCGCCGGTGCCTGCGTGGTGACCGTCACCTCGCTGGCGTAGGCCAACCGGGTGATGAAGTGCCGTCCCACCTCATAGGTCTCCGGCCGCTTGGTCACCAGGATCAGCTGCGCCTTCCGGGAGGGCGGCACGTTCATCTCCGCGCGGCGCGCGCGGACTGCGGTGATGGCATCCTTCACATTCTCCATGTCGGACTCCGCCTGCGGGAAATGCAGGCTCTCCTGATAGGTCGGCCACGCCGCCCGGATCAGGAAGTCGCCCTCGTGGGGCAGCGCCTGCCAGATCTCCTCCGTCAGGAACGGCATAAAGGGATGCAGCAGCTCCAGGATCCGCAGCAGCACATAGCACAGCACATTCTCC
>CAKTKM010000123.1 GCA_934569425.1 uncultured Oscillospiraceae bacterium | reverse complement strand
GCGGTGAATCAGGTGAAGACGCAGCTGACGGAGCTGCTGGATCAGCGCCGCAGCGAGCTGAAGATGAAGGCTTCGGAGGTCGCTCCGGATTTCGACATCTCCGTGCCGGGCATCCTGCCCTCCGGCGGCGGACTGCACCCCATTACCCAGATGTGCTATGACCTGAACGATGCCTTCCGCTCCATGGGCTTTGAGATTTTTGAGGAGGACGACATCACCAGCGAGCTGTACGGCTTTGATAACCTGAACTTTCCCCCCAACCATCCCGCCCGCGAGAGTATGGACACCTACTGGCTGGCCGGCCATGACAAGGGCGAGTGCTATGACAAGCTGTGCCTGCGTCCCCACCTGACCGGCGGCTCTGTCCGGTATCTGCAGACCCATAAGCCCCCCTACCGCTTTGTGTACCCCGGCAAGGTGTACCGCAACGAGACCACCGACGCCCGCCATGAGCGTGCCTTCTTCCAGTATGAGGCGCTGATCGTGGACAAGGACTTTACTTTCTCCTCCGGCAAGGTGATGATCAAGAGCATCCTCAGCAAGGTGTTCGGACGGGACGTTCCCGTGCGGATGCGCGCCGGCTTCTTCCCCTTCGTGGAGCCGGGCTTTGAGATCGACATGGGCTGCCTTGTCTGCGGCGGCAAGGGCTGCAGCGTGTGCAAGCATGTGGGCTGGATCGAGGTCATGCCCGGCGGCACGCCCCATCCCAACGTACTGAAGGCCGCCGGTCTCGATCCCGACGAATACACCGGTTTCTATGTCAACATCGGACTGGACCGTCTGGTGATGATGCGCTACGGCGTGGACGATGTCCGCCTGTTCCACAGCGCTGACCTGCGGTTCCTGGAACAGTTCCGCTAAGGAGGGTAAGACACATGAAAGTATCACTGAATTGGATCAAAGATTACGTTGACCTGCCGGCGGATATGGATCTGAAGCGGCTGGCCTATGACCTGACCATGTCCACCGTGGAGGTAGAGGACACCATTGAGCTGGGCAAGCAGTTCAATCACATGGTGGTGGGCGGGATCAAGAGCATCCAGCAGCACCCCAACGCCGACAAGCTGAAGGTCTGCCTCACCGACATCGGCGGCGAGAGCAAGGAGATCGTCTGCGGCGGCAGCAACCTGCGCGAGGGCATGAAGGTGGCCGTGGCGCTGCCCGGCGCCATGTGCAAATGGCACGGCGAAGGCGAGCCGGTGGAGATCAAAAAGAGCAAGCTGCGCGGCGTGGAGAGCTACGGCATGATCTGCGGCGCGGTGGAGATCGGCCTTTCCGAACTGTTTCCCACTGATGAAGAGGCGCATATCCTCGATTTGAGCGACTTTGACGCCCCCGCGGGGACCCCCCTTGCCGACGCGCTGGATCTCAACGACATCATTCTGGAGATCGACAACAAATCCATGACCAACCGCCCCGACCTGTGGGGACATTACGGCATTGCCCGTGAGATCGCGGCACTGTACGGCCTGCCCATGAAGCACTTCCCCCATTTTGACCGGAACGTGGAGAACACCTCCGGCTTCCATGTCACTGTGGAGGATGCGGAGCGCTGCCCCCGTATGACCGGTACCCAGATCGAGAACGTGTCCGTCAGGCCCGCCCCCTATTGGATGCAGTCCCGCATCTGGAAGACGGGCATGCGCCCCATCAACGCGCTGGTGGACATCACCAACTACGTCATGCTGGCCACCGGCCAGCCCTCCCATGCCTATGACTCCGACCACATTGCCGGTCATATCATCGTCCGCCGCGCCAAGCCGGGCGAGACGCTGACTCTGCTGAACGGTAAGGAACTGCCCCTGAGCACCGACGATCTCACCATCGCCGACGATGCGGGCATCGTGGGTCTGGCCGGCGTCATGGGCGGCGCCAAGGATTCCATCCTGCCCACCACCAACAAGGTCATTCTGGAGGTCGCCAACTTCCAGGCCGCCGGTATCCGCCGCACCGCCCTGCGGTACGACAACCGTACCGAGGCCTCCGCCCGCTATGAAAAGGCCATCGACCCCGAGCGCTGCGATCAGGCGCTGGATCTGTCCATGCAGCTCTTCGGCGACCTCTATCCCGGGATGAAGGTCACCGGCTTTGTGGACGCATATCCCGTTCCCCTGAAGCAGGCGGAGATCGACGTGACCCTCAGCTGGCTGGAGCGCCGTCTCGGCAAGAGCCTGACGCCGGAGGATGTCAAGCACAAGCTGGAACTGCTGGGCTATCAGATCTCCTTCAATGGCGACAATATGCATGTGGTGGTTCCCACATGGCGCTCCACCGGTGATGTGTCCATCAAGGCCGACATCATGGAGGAAGTGGCCCGTATGTACGGCTACGAGAATTTCGAGGCCGCTCCCATCACCACCTCCTTTGACGGTGCCATCAACCAGCTGGACAAGGATCTGGAGCGGAAGATCAAGGAGTATCTGGCCATCCGCTGCGGCATGCAGGAGATCTTCAGCTATCCCTGGATGGACGAGCTGTATGTGAACGCCGTCCTGCAAAGCACCGACGGCATCCTGTCCCTGTCCACGCCGCCTTCTCCCGCTGAGCGGTTCATCCGCTCCTCGCTGCTGCCCAACCTGTGTAAGGCTGTGGTGAAGAACGAGCGGTATTTCGATGAGTTCGCCATCTTTGAAACGGCGCAGGTGTTCCGCGATGAGAACTATACCACGCCTTACGATCCCCGCGAGAAGCTGCCCTCCCAGCGCAAGCATGTGGCCGGCGCCTTCGTCTGCGGCGGCAAGGATGTGACCGCCCTGTTCCGCAAGGCCAAGGGCGTTCTGGAAATGATGCCCCGCTATAACCACATGGAGGGCTTCACCTTCCGGCAGACGGAAAAGCCCGTGTGGGCGGACAACGTGGTGTGGCTGAACGTCTATCTGGGGGAGGAGCGCATCGGTGATCTGGCGCTGCTGAGCAAGAAGGTGTCCATGGCGTGCGGCGTCAAAAACCTGAATGTGATGCTTTTCGAGCTGGATCAGGACTGCATGGTTCCCTTCAAATCCCGCACCAACAGCTTCACCCATCTGCCGGAGTACCCCATGACGGAGTACGACATCTCCGTGCTGCTGCCCGGCGAGGTGAAGTGGGCGGACGTGGCGCAGACCATCCGCGGTGTCAAGAGCGAGCTGTTCCACGGTGCGCAGTTCGTGGACGAATACCGGGGCAAGCAGGTGCCGGAGGGACAGAAGTCCCTGACCGTCCGCCTTGCCATCGGCTCCAAGGAAAAGACTCTTACCTCCGCCGAGATCGAGGAGGTGGCAAACGGCATCGTCAAGAAGCTGGTGAAGCGCTTCGGCGCCGAGCTGCGTTCCAAGTAAGTGATCCCATAAAAAAGGAAGCCATCCATCGGATGGCTTCCTTTTTGTTACTGTGTTATTCCTCTGTATTTTCCGCCTGCATGGCGGCAAACTCCGCTTTGGCCTCCGCCAGTACCTTGCGGTCATGCTTGGTGGTCAGGGTGGTTGCATCAAACCTGGCAAACAGGTCAGGACGCCGCAGCATAGTGCGCTTATAGCTCTCCTTTTTCCGCCAGTCCGCCACATTGCCGTGATGCCCGCTCAGCAGCACGGCGGGAACCTTCCGGCCATGCCACTCCTCGGGCCGGGAGTACTGGGGATACTCCAAAAGCCCGTCCCAATGGCTCTCCTCGGTGTAGCAGCTCTCCTCCGGCAGCACGCCGGGTACCATCCGGCACAGGCAGTCCGCCACCGCCATGGCGGGGATCTCGCCGCCGGTCAGCACGAAATCCCCCAGCGACAGTTCCTCGTCCACGCACTCCTCCAGAAACCGCTCGTCCACCCCCTCATAGTGTCCGCACACAAGGATCAGCCGGTCATATTGCGCCTTCAGCTCCCGCGCCGTCTGCTGGTCGAAGGTGCGGCCGCAGGGGGACATGTAGATGGTGTGGATCCGCTGTCCCGCCTCGTCGCAGATATGCTGCCAGCAGCGGTACAGGGGGTCGGCCTGCATCACCGCGCCCCGCCCGCCGCCGTAGGGATAGTCGTCCACCTGCATCTGCTTGTTGGTGGTGT
>CAKTKM010000122.1 GCA_934569425.1 uncultured Oscillospiraceae bacterium | reverse complement strand
GAGGTACAGTAAAAGAAGCTCCCGGCCAGACGGCCGGGAGCTTCTTTGCGGCACTGCCGCTAACCCAAATAGAAATCCAGCGCCAGCATAAAGCAGAAGCCGATCAGCAGGCAGCAGAGATTTTTGCTGCCGCGGCAGGCGGGGATCATATCGTCACAGATCAGATACAGCATGGCGCCGCCGGCAAACGCCAGCAGGAAGGGCAGCGCCGCCGCGCTGAGAGATACGGTGGCGTAGCCCAGCAGGGTGCCGATGATCTCAATGAGGCCGGTGGACATGGCCAGCGCCAGCGTCCGGCGGGGCGGGATGCCTGATTGCAGCATGGGGGCGATCAGTACCATGCCCTCCGGCAGGTTTTGCAGGGCGATGCCGCCGGCGATGGCAAGGGCGCGGGGGACGTCCTGCGTGCCGAAGCCAACCCCGGCGGCAAGTCCTTCCGGGAAATTATGGATGGCCATGGCGGCCACAAACAGCAGCACACGCCGCTGCTGGGGAGCCGCCGCGCTGCCGCCGCCCAAAAATCCGGACAGGCGCTCCATGCGGGAGGCCAGATGCTCCAGCAGCAGCAAAAAGGCCGCGCCGCAGAGAATGCCGGCGTCCGTCACCGGGACGGCCAGCGCTCCGCCGCCCTCCAACGAGGGCAGGATCAATCCGGCGATGGCGGCGCTGAGCATGATCCCGGCGGCGAAGGAGAGAACGGCGCTGCCGTCCGAGCGCAGAGCGGCGCTTCGGAACCAATAGCCGCCTGCCGCGCCCAGCATGGTGGCGCCGCCGACACCCAGCGCGGTGAGAAAAACAATGAGAAGCATGAAGAAAACACCCTTTCTGTGGAATGGCGTGCTATCCTCATGGTATGCGCCGGAAAAGCACTCGGTGCCGCCCTGCGGGCGGCACCGAGTGTGTTCTATGGTTTTATTGCAGGATCGCGTCAACAGCGGAGTGGAGCCAATCGGCCTGCACATCCTCGATGGCGCCGTTATCCACCAGCCTGGCAAGCTGCGGGTCAATGGGCATTTTGGCCAGCAGGGGAACACCATAGCGAGCCGCGGCCTCCTCGGTCTTGCCTTCGCCGAAGAGGTAGATCTTTTTACCGCAGTCGGGGCAGGGAACGTAGCTCATGTTTTCTACCAGACCCACGATGGGAATGTGCATGAGCTGTGCCATTTTCACAGCCTTCTCCACCACCATGCTGACCAGCTCCTGCGGGGTGGTGACAATAATGATGCCGTCCACCGGCAGGGACTGGAACACGTTCAGCGCCACATCGCCGGTTCCGGGAGGCATGTCCACGAACATGTAGTCCACATCCTCCCAGATCACGTCGCTCCAGAACTGCTGCACCACGCCGCCGATGACGGGGCCGCGCCAGATGACGGGGTCAGTCTCGTGCTCCAGCAGCAGGTTCACGCTCATCAGCTGGATGCCGGTGCGGCTTTCCACCGGAAGAATCGCATCGCCGACCGCCCCGGCGCGATGGTGGACACCGAAGGCCTGCGGAATGGAGGGACCGGTAATGTCCGCGTCCAGAACCGCTACATTATAGCCCTGCCGCCGGACGGCCACCGCCAACTGGCTTGTGACCATGGACTTGCCGACGCCGCCCTTGCCGGACACGATGCCGTAGACTTTGCCGACGCGGCAGCCGGGGCGCAGGGGCTTTTTCTCCAGTGCGCCGCCTTCCTTGCGCTCGCCGCAGCTTTCGCCGCAGGTGCTGCAATCATGGGTACATTCGCTCATTGTTACGTCTCCTTTTATCCTGAAAATGTCTTGTATGGCTTACCATTCATCCTGCGGGCCGTAAACGTGACCGCACAGGGGGCATTTGGGGTAGTCGAAATCATGACGGCTGCCGCATACGGGGCAGGTGCGTTGGGGCAGACCGCTCTCGCCGGTATCCACATGGGGCGTCACGCTGCCGCCGGAGAAGAATTCCAGCTTGCCGCAGCGGGGACACTCCATAATGGACACCTTCAGCGCACCGGCCGCCAGATTGGGCCAGTCGCCCAGCAGCCAGCTGGTTTGCCCCAGCTGCAATTTCTCCTGCCCTACAAAGCGCATGGACGTGCCGCAGCGCAGGCAGTTGAACTGTGCCATAGGATGCCCTCCTTGCCGTATATTATAATGTATAACACCTTTTTTCGGGATTGGCAAGCTCAGATCGACAGCAGCGTGACGTTTTTGCGTCCCGCAAGGTAGGCACCCTCCCGCTTCTGGCAGGTGAAGAGGAGGATCTGGCGGGTTTCGCTTTCCTGCAGCAGATAGTCCAGCGCGGCGTGAAGGCGGTCGTCGTCAAAGCTCAGCAGAGCGTCATCCAGAATGAGGGGGACGTGCTTTTCCGGCGGCAGCACCAGATCGCAGATGGCGAGGCGTACCGCCAGATACAGCTGATCGGCGGCGCCCTGACTGAGGAGCCGGATGCTGCGGTGGACGCCGCCGGCGTCGGTCTCCAGAGAGAAGTCCCGGCTGAGCAGCACCTGCCGGTACCGGCCGCCGGTGATCCGGGCAAAGATCTCCGCCGCGCGGGTCCCCAGCGCGGGAGAGAAACGGTTTTGCAGCGTGGAGTTGGCCTCGTCCAGCAGCGCCATGGCCAGGGCGATGGCGTCGTATTCCTCCTGCAGCGATTGAAGCTGCTGCTGCTTTTGCTGCAGCTGGGCGTCCAGATCGTCGCTGCTGTCCAGCGAGCGCAGCTGACCGGTCAGTGTATCCAGCCGGGAGCGCGTGCTTTGCCGCAGTTCTGTGACGCGGGGCAGCCGCGATGCGATCTCCTCCTGTGAGAGGATAGGATGGGGCAGGGGCGCGTCGGCGGATACGGCGGAGGCGTCGTCCGGCAGGTGCTGCCGCAGCAGGTCCCGCCGCATGGCGGCGTCCCGCGCCGCTTGACGGGCGGCGGACAGGGCGGTGCGCTGCCGGCGAAGCTGAAGAAGCGCCGATTCCGCGCTGTTCAGGTCGGCGGCAGGAGCGTAGGGCTGCAGGGCGGACAGCAGCGTCAGCAGCTGCCGCTGATAGGCGTCGGACAGACCGTCGGCGGTGGCGGCGGCTTGCCGGGAATGCTGCTGGGTCTCCTGCTGCCGGTGCAGCAGAGGAAGATAGTCGGCGATCTGCGCCGCCAAGGCGGCACGATCGGCGTCCGCCTGCGACTGGGCGGCGATGGCGTTTTTTCGCCGCAGCAGAGAAGAAACAGTGAGGCCGATGCCGCTGAGGGCGAGAGCGATCAACAGGCAGAACTGGAGGGTGGTGGAATGAAAAACCGCACCCATTCCGCCGCATATGGTCAGTAAAATACCGGCGATCGCCGGTAGCGTCGAAGGGACGGCGGGGGCTGTGACGGCATCCAGCCGCGCCTGACAGGCGGTCTCGTCACAGGGGGAGAGCGGGTGGGCGGCGCAGCGCTCCGCGGTGGCATCCGCCGCCGCTTTGGCGGCCTGCGCAGCCTCCAGTGCCTGACGCAGGGGAGGCTGAGACTCCCACAGGGCGGCGCACTGTCCCTCCATACGGCTGAGGGCTTCGTCCGGCGGCAAGGTGCCGGCGGCTTGCGCCAGCAGCTGTGCGGCCTTCCGCTCCGCGTCCTCGGCGTCGGTCTGCGCCTGACGGAAGGCTTGAAGGGAATCCTGCCGGGAAAGCTGCTGCCACAGTGCTTGCTGCTCCTGCAGATCCTGCAGCTGACGATCCAGATCGTTCACCTGCAGCCGGAGTGTCTCGGCTTGCCGGGTCAGATCGTCCCGTTGGGCAAGCTGCCGGGTCAGGTCGTCGATCTCCCGTTCCAAGGCGGGGATCTGGCCGTTGACGCGGTTGCTGCGGCGGCGGTTCAGCTGCCGCTTCAGGCGTTCCCGCACCTCCGAGTAGGAGACATCCTCATCGCCGGTGGTGATGAGGGCGGCGATGCGGCGTTCCAGCTCGGCATCGCTGTCCACGGCCAAAGCGCTCTGGCGGATAAAGGCGCTGCGCTCAAATACCTCCCGGGGGACGCCTAACAGCACCTCTCCGGCGTTCTGGCCGTCAATACCCGGCACAGCGTCGGCAGTGCCGGCATAGGT
>CAKTKM010000121.1 GCA_934569425.1 uncultured Oscillospiraceae bacterium | reverse complement strand
ACCCGGACGCAGGCGCAGCTGACCCTTGGCAGCGGCGCAGTCCTGCAAAATAACGACAATCAGGCCAATGCGTATAGTGGAAAGGTGGACAATATCGTTCCTACCGGCGGTGCGGCCCAGATCAGCAACGGAAACCTTGCGCTCAACGGCGGCGAGATCCGGGACTGCAATGCCGCTTTGTTTGGCGGTGCAGCGCATATCCGGGACGCTTCCGCCTTCACGGCAAAAGCCGGCGCAGTATCTGGAAATAATTCCGGTGGTTTTGCTGCGGTTTGTCTGGATCATTCGGCAAAGTCCATTATTGAAGGCGGCGAGTTTTCAAACAATAAGAGCGGAGACAACGGCGGCGTATTCTGGCTGAATAATGGAACGCTGTCCATCACCGGAGGCACATTTGAGAATAACAGCACGGCGGGAAAGGGCGGCGTTGCTTATCAGGATAAGGCGAGCGCCAGTGTATCCCTGAAGGGCGGCGTGTTCCGAAATAACCGCGCCAAGAGTGACGGCGGCGTGCTCTACACGCCCAACGGTCTGTCCATCTCCGGCGGCAGCTATGAGGGCAACACCTCCGGCGGAAACGGCGGCGCTGTCTGGACTGGCGGCACACTATCCCTCTCCGGTGGCAGCTTCCGCAGCAATACCGCGCAGACAGGCGCCGCGATCTATCAGGAGGGCGGCAAGGAGGTAACGATCACCGGCTTCGAGGAAATGCAGGAGATCTACCTCAAGACCCTTGGGACGATCACAGTGCAAAATGAGCTGAAGGGCAAGCGCCTGCCGCTGCGAACAGAGAGCGAAGTGACGGACGGCATGACGGTCGCGACCCTGATGGTGGCGCGCCCGCAGGACTACGGCGCAGTGACCACCTTGAATGGAAACACTGTTCTGCCTGTAAAGGACGGAACGGCGGGCTGGTTCTTGAAGGTGGATCAGGCTGTGCAGGTGTGCACGGTCACCTATCATACGGATGGCGGCAGCATTCAGAATCAGAGCAACTACGAGTCCTATCGTGTGGGCGTGGGACTGACGCTGCCCCTTCCCACGAAGGAAGGCTTCCTGTTCCGAGGATGGTATCCGACGGAGAACTTCTCCGGCGAGGCGGTGACGGCGATCGGGTCCGATGCTGCCGGGGATAAGACCTATTACGCCAAGTGGGAAAAGGACGAGCCTCTTGTAAACGCCGCCAAGCCTGCTGAGATCACGCTGGCAGATGCCTCCTATGAGGCAGGCAAAACCGCTGAGCCGTTAAAAGGCAAAACGAAGGTCACGGACGACGGCACGATCACGTACCAGTGGTACGAGGCAACCTCCAAGGACGACCAGAATGGCACACTGCTTGAGGGCAAGACAGATCCGACCTTCACGCCGGATACGACTGCGGCGGGTACGCGCTTCTACTACGTCGTCGCGACCAATACCAACGCAGGCGCGACCGGTGAAAAGACCGCTGAGACCCGCAGCAATACGGTGGCGATCACGGTAACGGAGAAGGCTGTGACCTATACCGTTCGCTACGAGTGGAGCGGTGAAGCGCCCTCGGACGCGAAGCTCCCGCAGGACAATCTCTCCTATGATACCGAGGAACAGGCGCGGGCGGCGATGGACAAAGTCTACACTGCCAGCTCGACCTCCACTGCCCAGAAGGACGGGAAGGACGGCACTTGGACCTTCTCCGGCTGGACGGCAACGCTCGTGGACACCGTTGTGAAGTTCACTGGCAAGTGGACCTTTACGGAAACGCTCAAGGTAAATGCCGCCAAGCCTGCGGCGATCACACTGACGGACGCATCCTATGAGGCAGGCAAAACCGCTGAGCCGTTAAACGGCAAAACGAAAGTCACGGACAACGGTACGATCACCTACCAGTGGTATCGGGCCAATGCCGTAGATGACTTCAATGGAACGCTTCTTGATGGTGAGATCGGAGAGACCTTCACGCCGCCTACGGGCGCAGTTGGAACGCAGTACTACTATGTGATCGCGACCAACACGAAGACGGATGCGACCGGCGAAAAGATCGCGACTACCCGCAGCAACATGGCGACGATCACGGTGACGAAGAAAGCTGTGACCTATACCGTTTCCTACGATTGGGGCACAGAGTTCCCGGAGGGGGAGAACTTGCCGTCAGATAGCAGAGAATACCAGAGTGTGCAGGACGCGGAAGCGGATGTGGATACGACCTACACGGATGGCTTTACCTCCGATGCTCCGAAGGACGGAAAGGATGGCACTTGGACGTTCTCCGGCTGGACGGCGAGAGTTGAGGATACCGTTGTGAGATTTATCGGCGAGTGGACCTTTGTCGAGAAGCAGGCGCCGGTAGAGCCCATTGATCCGCAGCCGCCGGTTACGCCGCCGGATCGCTTGAATGTTGTGGCAAGACCGAGCATCCGCCCGCAGGCGCAGCAGAGCCGAACCGAGCTTCCGTTTGCGGATGTAAAAGCAAATGCATGGTATCGCGATGCGGTAGAGTATCTGTATGAAAACGGCATCATGTCCGGCGTGCGTGAGGACAGCTTTGCGCCGGATCGGAACACGACCAGAGGCATGATTACAACGATGCTCCATCGCCTCGAGCAGGAGCCGCACGCGTCCGCTGCAAACCCGTTCTTGGATGCGCAGTATGGCTACTACGCCAATGCTGTCCGCTGGGCACAGCAGGAGGGGATCGTGACCGGCACGAGCGATACGCGCTTCAGCCCGAACGCGCCCATGACCCGCGAGCAGCTTGCGGTGGTGCTGTACCGCTACGCGCAGTATCTCGGCAGGGATACCGACAGAGCGGCGAGCCTGAACAGCTATGCGGATGGCAGCGCGGTGAGCGTATATGCCCGTGAAGCGATGCGCTGGGCAGTGGCAGAGGGGCTTCTGAGCGGCGTCGGAAACGGCCGCCTTGCCCCGAGTACCCCGGCAACGCGGGCACAGGTGGCAGAGATCCTATACAGATTCCTCTGCGCGGAGTGATCTGTAAATGTGAAGCATACGCCCGCGGTTATTTGCAGGGAGCGGCGGGAGTTCATCCCGCCCGCGCAAGTTTTTCTGTGCCGGGGATTGACAGCGGCGGAGCGGTACGGTACACTGCCGGTGGAATTTTTGAACATTGGTAACCGCTGATTCAATCAGCAGGAGTTATCGGCGAGAGATTTTGACACAAATGAAAGTTTGAAAAACGCAGGAATACTGGATGTCTTTCCAGCTTTTCAAACTGCACAGTTGGGGCAGAAGATCCGCAGATAACCGCAGATGATTGATTCAGCGGTTACTTAAGAAGATACTTTTGACCAAGGAGAAAGCGCATGAAGCAAAAACCGCACAGCAGGGCAGTGGTCATGCTGCTGGCTGTACTTTTGATGATAAGCCTTTTGCCGCAGCCGGTCCAGGCAGCGGGCACAAGACCAGAGCTCCAGATCGGCGACTATATTCGTCTGGGCACCTATGAGGGAGCACCCATCGTGTGGCGCTGCGTGGCAAAGGATGCCAACGGGCCCTTGATGCTCTCAGACAGGGTGCTCGAGGATTCTATGCCGTATGACGCCACGACCGGCGCGAATGCCAAGACAGGCTCTCACCGGCGCAACAGTTGGCGGAGCAAGCACGGCTCCAACCATTGGCGCGACAGCAATATGCGCTCCTGGCTCAATTCCAGTGCCGAGGCTGGAGCGATCGATTGGCTCTGCGGCAATCCGCCGGACGCGGATCATGTCTTGCCGAGTACAGCGGCATACAACCAGAAAGAGGGTTTCCTCCGCAGCTTCAGCCAGAACGAGATCGGAGCGATCAAGACGGTGACGCAGCGCTCCATCGTCTCTCACCCGGAGTATGCTGCGGGCTATATCGACAAGCCGGGAACCGATCTTCCCTACAGCACCGACATTAGCACGGTCGCGGATGGATATGACAAGGCGTATTACGAGAACATCATTGACAAGGTGTTCCTGCTGGATGTCCAGCAGCTCCACGCGATTTATGAGAATCGGGAAACGCTCGGAAGCTACTACATCGCCCGGAACAGAAGTGGGATGACATGGAACTACTGGCTGCGGAC
>CAKTKM010000120.1 GCA_934569425.1 uncultured Oscillospiraceae bacterium | reverse complement strand
AAGGTCGTTGACCAATAGCGCTCCATGTTGATACATTCAACATGACAGCAACACCGTTTACGCGGCGCTGCCAAGAGAGCAGGATGGGCAAACTGCTCCCTTTCGGCGAAAGACCCCTTCCCGTCCGGCCACTCAGGCCGCCCGCTCCGCTGCCGGACAGTACCCTGTCTTTCGCACCTCTATTGACTGATATTCAGAATTCTACCAGTGTCAATTATGACAGGGTTCGCGCTGGTTGTCAAGGGGGTTTGTGATACAAATAACAAAGTATTTTTTTGTGCAAGTTCACGATTTATAAGGGAAAAACTTTCGCCCCGGGAAACCGGGGCGAAAGTTGGGGGTGTTATTTGGTTACACAATACTCGCTGTTGGCCAGCGCATAGTCACAGCCAGTTACCGGAGCATCGTATTCCGAACAGCCGTAGGACACATAGTAGTCGCCGTAGCCGCCCCAGTAGTAGCCCTGATAGATCCACCACTTGCCGGAAACGGTCTTGATCACATCGGTGCCGTCCGTGCGGTCATTGCTCTTGAAGGTCGCGGATGCGTTGTTCAGGTCAATATACTTTTCATCCTTATCATAGACCACATTCACGTTTTCCACGGTGCAGTTTTCCACCTTGGCATTGTCTGCGCCCGCACGGCTGCGCTGGATATTTCCAGCCAGACCACCGAGGTTGTAAGTACCATAAATGGTGTTGTCCTTGGAGACGCAGTTCCTAAAGGTAACGTTCACGCCGGGGTCGGCACCCATGCCCAGCAGGCAGCCGATCTTGCCGTAACCCCAGATGGTGCTGTTGGTGACAGTGACATTCTCAAACAACGTAGTGCCGTAAGTATAGCCCATGACGATGCCGCCGATGTTACCATAGTAAGGATGATTACCAAAGGTGACGTTTGCCTTGGTGAAGGTTATGTTCTTGATTGTGATACTGCCACTCGTGTCGCCGATAAAGCCCGCACCGTAACCGCTAGAATTGGTATAATCCTTCACTGTCATATTGCTGATAGTATGGCCATTACCATTGATGGTAATGCCGGACATCCGACCCTTCGCATTGATAGGCTTCCAGAAGTTTGCGCCAAGGTCAATGTCGTTGGTGATGTTGACCGTATAGCCGGAATAGTTGACTTTATCCGTGGTGACCTGCTTGGCAAACAGCGCCAGCTCTTCGGCGGTGGCGATGGTCACGACCTTGTTTTCGGTGTCCACAGGTGTCGAATACCCGTCCCCGGTGCTGCCGCTCCAGTTGCCCTTGTTATACACGCAGGTGAAGGGAGAGAAGGTCTTGGTCTTGAAGGTGACGATGCCGGTCGCAGAATCGTAATAATATTCCTGATCGCCGATTTCAGCAACAGAACCCTTCTGAGTCATCGCCGTGTTATGATGATACAGCTGGAAACCCTCCAGACCCTTGCCCACAAACAGGGATACCGTGATGGGCGTGGTGTTGTTCTCAGACAGGCCGATCATCTTGACCTCCAGCGTATTGGAGGACTGGCTGGATTCGACGGTCAGGGTGGCGGGCTTCGCGGCGTTGGTGACAGACAGGGTCATCTGCTTCACATCCGGCGTTTCGGCCACTGCGCCAGCAGGAACCACCGCCTTTGCAACATGCTGTTCGCCGTCCTCCGTCTTTTTGGCGGAAACGATCGTTACTTCTTTTTCGACCGTATTGCCCTCACCAAGCGTCACACTGCCGCTGGCGGCAACGGGGTACTGAGCATCCGCATCATACTGATCAGTGAAGCTGTCCGCTTCCACGGTGTCCTGTGTGGCAAGAACGGTGATGGTAATGCCTTCCAGCGTCAGATTCTGGTAGTCGTTGCCAGCGGTGGTCTGCATGACGCCCTTGATGTAATACACATCGCTGTTTGTTTTCGCTGTCAGATTACCGGAGAACTCGTCAAGCGCTGTTCCCATATCGTTTACATCTTTGCTTGTTACCAGATAGAAGTCAATGACATCCAGCAGGCTCACGCCGTCTTTGGCGGTATTAACCACCTTGCCGTTGACGATGCTGTCCATGTTAACCTGTGCTTTCCACTTCAGCGCCAGATTGCCCTTGTTGGCAATTCGGAAGCCCTCGGTCAGATAGCGGCAACCCGGCTCCCAGAGAAGCTGTTCGTTTCCCGCACTGGCGGCTTTGGTGAAGTTCAGTTTCTCAACATGGTTCTCATCGTTCGCACCGATAATGTCCACATCCAGATTACCTGCTACGATCTTGTTGACGCCGGTGCTGGCGGTATCGGTGAACCACGCGAAGGTGGAGCCGATCAGCATAACCAGACACAGGCAGATGGCCAGAATGCTGGTCAGCAGCGCCCGTTTGGTGGCTTTCTTGTTTGACATAAATGTATGTCCTCCCCGAAAAATAAAATATTTACCGGCAGGTCAAGCGCCCCCGCTCCGGTATCGCGCAGAGGGTACCGCGTATATTGCCCGACCGCCCTGTCTGATGGGGGCAGACAGAGAAAGCAACCGACTCTGTCTGCCCGGAAATGGGGAGGTCAGACGCACAAAGGCCGCAAGCAGCCGTTATGCCGTGAACAACAGGAAACGCTCTGCGCTTTTGTTGTGAAAGAAAAGCGCAGAAAAAGCCTATAGGCTTTCCTGTATAGACAAGTTCAGTTTACCACTTTGTGGGAGAATTGCAAGGGATTTTCGCCGTTTTTCGTGTTTTTGTGGAAAATAGAAAAATTTACGCGGTATGATTGACAGAATCGTCAAAAACAGAGTGGACAACAATCAGTAATTCTCCTCGATGAGGTGCAGGATCTCCGGCTTGAGGGAGAGCATCCGGCAGATATTGAGGGCGTCGTGGGGACAGTCGGACTTGCCCTCCACCCGGTAGAGACCGTAGTTCATATGGCGGGCGATAACGGCGACGCCGTCCTCGTGGGTGGCGGACAGCTCCCGGCGGATCTGGTCGGGATCCACATCCCGCAGGCCGATGATCTGATAGTGGTCGTTGGCGCACTCGGCCACCTTGTCGTAGTGGGTGGTCAGCAGGGAGATGGCGTTGACGCCGTTGAGGTATTTCGTCACGGCCTGCACGATCACCGCGCCCTCGTCCGGGTTGGTGCCGCGGGCAAACTCGTCCAGCAGGAACAGGGCGTAGCCCTGCTCCACCTCTGTGAGGGCTTTCTGGAACTGGACGATCTCGGAGCCGAAGCCGGACAGGCCGGACTGGATGGACTGGAGGTCGTCAAAGAGCATTTTCACGCTGTGGAACAGGGGCATTTTCGCGGACTTGGCGCAGACGAGGAAGCCTGCCTGCAGCAGCAGCACGTTCAGCGCCACGGTCTTCATGGCCACGGACTTGCCGCCCATGTTGGCGCCGGTGATGACGGTGGCGCCCCGATCCAGCGCGATGGAGACAGGTACGAAGGCTCTCCCCTGCTCCGCCAGCAGATCCACCAGCTCGGGGTTTACCATATCCTCCAGCACCAGCGCGCCATCGGTGATCTCCGGCAGCGTGCCGCCGTAGCGGACGGCAAACAGCGCCTTCTGCACCATGAAGTCCAGACGGCCCAGCGTGTCGGCATCCTGAAGCAGGTCGTCCACCATGGGGGCAAGCTGCTGTCCCATGGTGCGGCGCACCTTCATCTCCTCGCTCTCCTCCTCGGCGCAGATCCGGGTACGCTGAAGACGCAGGTCGTCCTTCTCGGCATCGGTGGCGGCGTGGAACAGGCGCTCCTCCACGTCCTTCTTGGCGGCGCGGACGGCCTTAAGGGTCTCGGTGGCGCTGTCGGGGATGTAGAAGCCGCGGCTGCCGGTATTGCTGGGGTCGAGGATCGCCAGTGCGGCGGCGGGGTCGTGGAGGGACACGTCACGAAGCCGCGCCGCGGCGTTGATGGCCTCCAGCAGGGGGAGAATGTCCTTCAGACGCTGGAGGTAGCCCTTGATCTCGAACAGCTCCACATGATCCGGCACCTCGCCGCACTGGCAGCGGCGGAGGGAGTTGCGGATGTCCTTGATCTGGCACAGCAGGGTCATCAGGCGGGTAAAGGTATCCTTCAGCTCCTCGCTGTGGCCGGCCAGCGCCTTCACGTTATACAGC
>CAKTKM010000119.1 GCA_934569425.1 uncultured Oscillospiraceae bacterium | reverse complement strand
CCGTTGTATGGTGGTCAGGCGCCACCGCCCGCTTATCCGGTCTCCACACCCCCGTCGAAACCAGTACGCCCCCGTATCGCCCGCCCGAAAACGGGCGGGAAAGGGGAACTGGGAAAGGGAAGCTTTGTCCGTTTGTCTGTTACCGCTCCGGCAGCTTCTCCGGCGCTGGATAGGCAACGCCTTTTGTATCCACCCGTACCTTGACCATACGCTGATCCTTCTTGGGCTTGTTGGTGATCATATTGCGGGGCGCGGAAGCGATGGCGTCCACCACGTCCATGCCGTCGATGACCATGCCGAAGGCGGCGTACTCGCCGTCCAGATGGGGCGCGTCCTTATGCATGATGAAGAACTGGCTGCCCGCGCTGTCGGGGATCATGGTGCGTGCCATGCTCAGCACGCCGCGGGTATGGCGCAGGTCATTGTTAAAGCCGTTGGACTTGAACTCGCCCTTGATGCAGTAGCCGGGGCCGCCGGTGCCGTCGCCCTTGGGACAGCCGCCTTGGATCATGAAGCCGTAGATGCAGCGGTGAAAGATCAGGCCGTCATAATAGCCGCTGTTGGCAAGTTCAATGAAGTTATACACGCTCTGGGGCGCGACGTCGGGATACAGCTCCGCCTTGATGACGCCGCCATCCTCCATTTCAATGGTGACAATGGGATTGTTTTCCATAGGAATGTCCTCCTTTGTTTCTCAATACCGTTCCTTGCGGGCGCGATCCATCTCGCGCTTGGCGTCCCGCTCGGCGATGGACTGGCGCTTGTCGTAGTTTTTCTTACCCTTGCAGACCCCCAGCTCTACCTTTACCAGTCCGTTTTTGAAGTAGACGCTCAGGGGGATCAGGGCATAGCCGTCCAGCTTCTGCGCCTCGTGGAGCTTGCGGATCTCCCGCTTGTGCATCAAAAGGCGCTTGGGCCGGTCAGGATCACGGTTGAAGATATTGCCCTTGTCATAGGGGGAGATGTGCATGTTATACACCATCAGCTCCCCCTCCTTGGTGGTGGCGCAGTAGCTGTCCTTCAGGTTCAGCTGGCCGCCGCGGATGGACTTGACCTCGGTACCCGCCAACTCAATGCCGGCCTCGTAGCGATCCTCCACGAAATAGTCGTGAAACGCCTTTCGGTTCTGTGCCGCGGTTTTGATCCCGCCGCTTTTTCCCATGGCAAGTCCCTCCTTTCCTCCGATGGATGATTAGTATAGCACACTTTATCCCCGTATGCAAGGGGAAAGCCGTCAAAGTCCGGCGTGGCCGCTATTTCTCCCGCGACAGCAGCGCCACCGTCTCCACATGTGCCGTTCTGGGGAACAGATCCACCGCCACGGCACGGCGGACGGTATAGCCCCGCTCCGCGAAGCGCTTGACGTCCCGTCCCAGTGTGGCAGGATCACAGGAGACATAGACGATGCGGCCGGGCGCCATTTCCGCCGCCGCGTCCACCACCTCCGGCGCCAGTCCCTTCCGGGGCGGATCCACACAGATCACGTCCGGCCGCAGGCCGCGCCGCGCCAGCTCCGCCGCCGTCTCCTTGGCGTCGCCGCGGAAAAACTCCACATTGTCCATGCCATTGGCCGCGGCGTTCTGCCGCGCGTCGTCAATGGCCTCCGGCACGATCTCCGCACCGATGGCACGCCGGCAGTGCCGCGCCATGCACAGCGTGATGGTACCCGCGCCGCAGTAGAGGTCAAGCACCGTTTCCCGGCCTGTCAAACCGGCGAACTCCACCGCCTTCTGATACAGCACCTCCGCCTGCGCCCGGTTCACCTGATAGAAGGAGGGAACACTGAGCCGGAAGGTCAGTCCCCACAGGGTATCCCGCAGGGTGTTCTCCCCCCACAGGGTGCGATAGCTGTCCCCGAGGATCACGTTGCCCTTCTTCCGGTTCACGCCCCACACAACGCCCACGGTGTCAGGGACGGCCTGCCGCAGCAGCTCCACCAGTTCCGGCTCATGGGGCGCGCGGTCGCCGCAGCCCAGCAGGCAGATCAGGCTCTCCCCCGCCGCGTTGGTGCGGACGTAGAGATGCCGTAAGAGTCCTTTTCCGGTCTTTTCATCGTAGCAGGGTACCCGGAACCGCCGGATATACTGCCGCACCGCCTGCGCCGCCGCGTCCGCCTGCGGCGCCTGCAGGCGGCATTGCTCCACGCTGATCACCTCGTGGGTACGGGCGCGGTAAAATCCCACCGCGCCGTTGGGCGACACGGGGTACTGGCTCTTATTGCGGTAGTTCTCCGTATCCGCCGCTCCCAGAATGGCCTCCACCTCCACGGTGCTGCCGCCGATGCGGCGCAGCGCATCCTGCACCCGCTGCCGCTTGGCGGACAGCTCCTCGGCATAGTCCATATGCCGGAAGTCGCAGCCGCCGCATCTGCCGTAGTAGGGACAGTCCGGCTCCTGCCGGTGCTCGGAGGGCGTATGGACGGCCATCACCTTGCCAAAAGCGGTATTCTTCAGCACCTTCAGGATCAGAATGCCGCACTCCTCCCCTTTCACGGCACGGTGGACAAACACCACCTGCCCGTTAATGCGGGCAATGCCCAGCCCCTCGGAGGAATACCCCTCGATGACGGCGTGAACGGTTTGATTCTTTTGCAGCGTTTCCATGAAACCTCTTTCCCGAAAACAGGGGAAGCCGCAGCTTCCCCTGTTTCTTTTTCCAACTTAGAACTCGAACTTCTCCGTGATCTTGCGGATGGCCTCCGCCATGGCGCCCAGCGTCTTGTTGTCCCGTCCGTGGCTGCGGCGCACCAGCGCCTGCAGCGCGTCCATGGCCTGCAGCAGCTTCTGGTACACCACACCGGCGCGGCTGCCCGCACCGTCCAGCACCGACTTCTTGCGCTCCGGCAGGAAGCCCTTGGCCAGCTGGGTGCAGGTGAGCAGGTCATACTCCTCCGTATACTGGGGCGCGTGGGCGTTGAAGCCCATGGCGCTGACCGTCTCGGCAAACAGGGGCGCCACCTCCCGGTCGCCGTGGACGATAAACACATGCTGGGGCTTGGGCGCCTTATAGTGGGCGATCCAGTCCAGCAGGTGATCCCGGTCAGCGTGGGAGCTGAGACCCTGGAAGTTGACGATCTTGGCACGAACAGCCACATCCTCGCCGAACAGCTTCACGCTGGCGGCGCCGTCCAGCAGCGTGCGGCCCAGTGTACCGGGGGATTGGAAGCCTACGAACACCACGGCGCTGTCGGCGCGCCAGAGGTTATACTTCAGGTGATGGCGGATCCGTCCGGCGTCACACATGCCGCTGGCGGAGATGATGACCTTGGGGATCTTATCCATATTCAGCAGCTTGGATTCCTCCACCGACTCGGTCAGATGCAGACCGGGGAAGCTGAACATATGGGTGCCGTCCTTCACCAGCGCCAGCGCCTCCTCGTCCAGATAACCCCGCAGGTCACCGCAGAAAATACCGGTGGCGGACTTGGCCAGCGGCGAGTCCACATACACTGGGAAATCCTTCACTGACTTCACCAGCTGCTGATCCTTGATCTCCCGGATGAAGTACAGAAGCTCCTGTGTACGACCCACAGCGAAAGAGGGGATCACCACGTTTCCGCCCCGCCCCAGTGTTTCATCGATAATGGCGGCCAGATCATCGGTATAGCTCCACACCTCGGTGTGATTGCGGTTGCCGTAGGTACTTTCCATCACCACATAGTCCGCCCCGTCAAAGTTCTGGGGATCACGGATAATGGGCTGATCCACGTTGCCGATGTCGCCGGAGAACACGATGGTGCGCTTCTCGCCGCCCTCGGTCAGCTCCAGCAGGATAGAGGCGCTGCCCAGCAGGTGTCCAGCGTCGATAAAGGTGGCTTTCACCCCCTCGCACACGTCAATGATCTGGTTGTATTCGCAGGTCTGCAAAAACTCCGGCACCCGCATGGCGTCCGCCACGGTGTAGAGCGGCTCCACGGCGGGACGGCCGGCACGCTGGTTCTTGCGGTTCTGATACTCCGCATCGCTCTCCTGAATGTGGGCGGAGTCCGCCAGCATGATCCGCAGCAGATCCGCCGTCAGCCGTGTGGTGATGATCCTGCCCTGAAAGCCGTTTTTGATCAGCATGGGGATGCGGCCGGAGTG
>CAKTKM010000118.1 GCA_934569425.1 uncultured Oscillospiraceae bacterium | reverse complement strand
CAGAAGATGCAGGAGGAGATCGACTACCGGGTGCAGGTGCTGCGCCCCAAGCTCATCGAGGACGTGCAGACCGCCCGGGCCTTCGGCGATCTCAGCGAGAACTTTGAGTACAAATGCGCCAAGCAGGACAAAAACCGCAACGACGCCCGTATCCGCTACCTGCAGCGGATGATCAAGACGGCGCAGGTCATCGAGGATCGCTCCACCGCCGACACGGCGGGGCTGTACGACACGGTGGACATCTTCATGGAGAATCTGGGTAGGAGCCGCCGGATCCAGCTGGTCACCACCCTGCGGCAGGACGCCCTCAAGGGGCTCATCAGCAAGGAGTCCCCGGTGGGGCGGGCCGTTATGGGTGCGAAAGTGGGCGACCGGGTCCATGTGGACATGGGCGGCGGCAAGGGCTACTATGTCCGCATCGATGCTATCGAAAAGGGGAAGGACGACGGCTCCATCCCCATCGGCAGCTTCTGAGTATAACAAATGCCCCGCGGCTTTGCCGCGGGGCATTTGTTATATCAGCTCCTCAAACGACCGGATGTACCGGCCGCACACCGCGCGCATCTCCGGCTCCGTGGCGGCGAAGTAGGGATCGTACACCCCCACGGTCCGCATCCCTGCGGCCCTGGCGCCCCGGCAGGCCTCCACCGAGTCATCGTACAGCGTGCAGTCCTCCGGACGGACGCCCATCATCTCCGCCGCCAGCTGCCACAGCCGGGGGTCCTTCTTCTCCCGGTGCAGCTCCTGGGCGAAAATGATCCGCTCGAAGTACGGCATCAGCGCCAGATGCGTCAGAGCGGTGCGGCAGTGTACCGGTACGGCGCTGGTCACCACGATCATCCGCTCCCCGGCGGCCCGCAGCTTTTCCAGATAAGCCCGCACCCCCGGCTTTACCGGCACCGATGTACCGTACAGATCACCGGCCATGTCCATCCACTCCGCCATGATGGCCTCCTCCGATTCCGGAAGATGGCAGAACTCTCTGGTGAATTTTGCCGCCAGCGGGAAGATGGTGTGGGCCACGCCCTCGTAGTATTCCTTTGTGTACGGCAGGCCGCGTTTGGCCAGAAATGCGGTGTCCACGTCCTTCCAGATGCCGTTGGAGTCGATGAGGGTGCCGTCCATGTCGAAGATCTGCATATTTGTCTCCTTTTCCCGGGAAAATGTCTTGCAAAAGAGGATTTCCGGTGCTATCATAACATAATTCTGATACGCTGTAAATGGGCGGAACGCCCAGTCTCCGGCGGAAAAGTGAGGGATATGTATGCAGACCGTTGATTACCGCAGGGGCCTCCCGGCTATGGGCGTGTGCTTCCTGTTCTGGGGCTTCCAGCCGCTGTACTGGTTTATGTGCACCAATCTCTGCGGCCAGATCGACACATTTTTCCTCATGGCCTGCCGCATCATCTGGGCGGCGGTGTGCTGTCTGTGCATCCTGAAGGTACAGGGAAAGCTGCCCCAGCTGTGGGCCGTGTTCCGGGACAAGCAGGTGCTCAAACGGGAGATACCCGCCTCCGTGCTGCTGTTCGGCGACTGGATGGTGTACCTGTGGGCTGTCCAGAACGGCCGGGTGCTGGAGTGCAGCCTGGGCTACTACATCCAGCCGCTGGTGGTGTTCGCGCTGGGCGCCGTCATTTTCAAGGAGAAAATGAGCTGGCGGCACTTCGTCATCATCGCCATCGTGGTGGTGGGCATCGTCCTCAGCACCTCCGGCTTCGGCGGCGTGCCCTACGTCACCATCGCGCTGGCGCTGATGTTCGCGGTGTACGCCGCCATCAAAAAGAGCCTGACCATAGATTCCATCGTCTCCACCTCGGCGGAGATCCTGATGATGGTGCCGGTGGCGCTGCTGTTCATCCTGCTTTTCCGCATGGGGGACGACGGCATGGGCAGCATGACCGTCCTGAAGCAGCTTCTGATGATCGGCGGCGGCATCGTTACCGGCCTGCCCATGGTGTTTTACGCCATCGGCGTGCGGTATCTGCCGCTGATGACCACCGGCATCTGCCAGTACATCAGCCCGTCGTTGGCCATCGTCTGCGGCGCCATCATGGGGGAGGCCCTGACCCGCGAAAAGCTGGTGAGCTTCCTGTTCATCTGGGCCGGCGTCATCCTGTATGTGCTGAACACCGTCTACGAGGAAAGACGGAAAAAAGCCGCTGTGCAATAAGCGAAAAGGCCGTCCGGCATACCCGGGCGGCCATCGTTCTGTCTACGATATGGACAAACGGGGAAAACTGTGATACAATAGCTCCCATCATGGGGCATTGTGTCCTGAGGAGGAGAACAGTATGCAGGGGAGACTCATCGTATTTGAGGGAACGGACGGTTCCGGCAAGGCCACCCAGTCGGCACTGCTGTGTCAGGAGCTGGAGCGCCGGGGCATTTCCTTCCGCAAGCTGGAGTTCCCCCGCTATCAGGAGGAGTCCTCCGCCCTGATCCGCCTGTATCTGGGCGGCGCCTTCGGCAGCGACCCGGAGGATGTCAACGCCTACGCCGCGTCCACGTTTTACTCCGTGGACCGCTACGCCTCCTACAAGCAGGACTGGGGCGGGTTCTACGAGTCCGGCGGCCTGCTGATCGCCGACCGCTACACCACCAGCAACGCCGTCCACCAGACGGCCAAGCTGCCGCCGGAGGCCCGGGACGCCTTTCTGGACTGGCTGTTCGACTTTGAGTACCGCCTGCTGGGCCTGCCGGAGCCGACCCGCGTGCTGTATCTGGACATGCCCACCGAGGCCACGGAGCAGATGATGCGCCTGCGGGAGGCCGCCACCCATACCAAGGCCGACATCCATGAAAAGGACGAGGCGTATCTCCGCCGCTGCCGGGAAAACGCCGCCTATGTGGTGGCGCGCTGCGGCTGGACGCGGATCGACTGCGCCAGGGACGGCGCGCCCCGCCTGATCAACGACATACACGAGGAAGTGATGGCGCGTGTGGCCGATCTCATCGGCTGACCGCCTGAAAGGAGTTACTATGTCCAATTACGAAAGAAACGACAGACAGGACGAGACGGCCATGTGGGACGCCGACGAGGTGCGCCGTCAGGAGTCCGCACAGCAGGACCGCCGCCGCGGCAGAAAACGCACCCGCCGCCGGGCCGGTCTGGCCATCTATCTGGTGTGCGTGGTGCTGGGCTCCTGCCTGCTGGCAGGCGTGGGCTGGCTGCTGGTCAACGACCTGTGCTCCCTGAACAAAGCGCCTGTGGAGGTGGAGATCACCGTGGAGGAGGGGGACACCCTGTCCGATGTGGCCACAAAGCTGAAGGACGCGGGGCTGGTAAATTCCAAGGGCTTTTTCAAGCTGGCCAGCGGTTTCCTGCATTACAGCCGCTATGTGGAGCCGGGCACCTATAAGCTCAACAGCGACATGGATTTCCGCTCCCTTATCGTGAACATGCACGACTGGAAGCAGGACTCCATGGATGCCCAGGGTCTGGTGCAGGTCACCATTCCGGAGGGCTACTCCGTCCGTCAGATCATCGACCTGCTGGCGGAGAAGGGCGTGGCCACCAAGGAGGAGCTGGAGGATGCCTGCGCCAACTTTGACTTTGAGAACTACGCCTTCCTGTCCTCCGACACGCTGGGCAGCATCGACCGCATGGAGGGCTTCCTGTTCCCCACCACCTATACCTTCGACAAGAACAAGACGGCGGTGTACGCGGTGGATACTATGCTGACCATGTTCAAAAACGAGATCAGCCAGCAGATGCTGCAGGACATCAAGAATTCTCCCTATGACCTGCGGCAGATCATCACCATGGCCTCCCTCATCGAGCGCGAGTCCATCGGCGATGATGCCGAGCGCAAGAACATCAGCTCCGTCATCCACAACCGTCTGGAGAATCCCAACAGCGAAAAGGGCGGGCGGCTGCTGCAGCTGTGTTCCTCCATCAACTATATCATGGTGCACGACGGCGTAAAGACCTTCGACACCACCATCGACCACCCCTACAACACCTATATCCATGAGGGCCTGACCCCCGGACCCATCTGCAACCCGGGCCTCAGCGCCATCAAGGCGGCTATCTACCCGGCCGACACGGAGTATTACTTCTTCGCGCTGGGCACCGATAAGAAGAGCCACTTCTTCACCGACTACAACGAGCATCT
>CAKTKM010000117.1 GCA_934569425.1 uncultured Oscillospiraceae bacterium | reverse complement strand
GCAAGCCGGAGGATTCAAAGGCATGGTACGAAAAGATGTGGCGCTACAGCGTAGAACTGTTCCGTTCTCTGGACATCCCCGTGCGGCAGCTGGAGTGCTGCTCCGGTGATCTGGCCGACCTGAAATGCAAGAGCTGCGATATCGAGGCTTGGTCTCCCCGGCAGCAGAAGTATTTCGAGGTCTGCTCCTGCTCCAATCTGGGCGATGCGCAGGCGCGCCGTCTGAAGATCCGCTACAAGGATGCCGAGGGCAAAACGCAGCTCTGCCACACCCTCAACAACACCGTCGTAGCGCCTCCCCGTATGCTGATCGCCTTCCTGGAGAACAATCTGTGCGCGGACGGCAGTGTGCGGATCCCGGAGGTTCTGCGTCCCTACATGGGCGGCAAGGCCGTTTTGACCCCCAAGCATTGAAAACGCCCTGTAATATAAGCCACCAATTATACTATTCTCTATCAAAACGAGGTCTGCTATGAAGAAGTTTATCGCAGAATTCAAGGAATTTGCCATGAAAGGCAACGTGGTGGACATGGCCATCGGCGTTGTCATCGGCGCGGCATTCGGCAAGATCACCACATCTCTGGTGAATGACGTCATCATGCCGCTGATCTCCCGCATTACCGGCGGCGTGGATTTCAGCGCCTGGAAATGGGTGCTGAAGGCCGCCGAAGTGGACGAAACCGGCGCGGAGACTGCGGCAGAGATCGCCGTCAATTACGGCAGCTTCATCGCCGTAGTGCTGGACTTCCTGATCATCGCCTTTGTCCTGTTTTTGGTGGTGAAAGCCATCAATAAGCTGCGCAGCATCGGCAAGAAGGAGACTCCCGAAGAGGAAGATCCCGCCCCCACCGCCGAAGAGCTTCTGACGGAGATCCGCGACCTGCTGAAGGACAGCCACGATGGAAGCCATTCTGCGTGAGGGTCTGACGGCGCTGGGTCTTCCCTGCTCCGCCATACCGCAGCTGCTGGAATTCTCCCGGCGGCTGCTGGAGAAAAATCAGGTAATGAATCTGACAGCCATCACCGCGCCGAAGGATGTGGCTACGCTGCACCTTCTGGACTGTGCTGCGCTGCTGCCCCTGTGCGATCTTCGCGGGAAATCAGTCGTGGACGTGGGTACCGGCGCGGGCTTTCCCGGCATGGTGCTGCGGATCCTGGAGCCGGACTTTGACCTGACGCTGCTGGACAGTCTGGGCAAGCGTATCGACTGGCTGCGGGAGACCTGCGGCGGGATGAGCCTCTCCCGGGTGGACTGCGTCCATGCCAGAGCGGAGGAATTCGCCGTGGATCACCGGCAGGTCTTTGACGTGGCCACCTCCCGCGCCGTGGCGGCGCTGCCGCTGCTGTGCGAGCTGGCGCTGCCGCTGGTCAAGACGGGCGGCTGCTTTCTGGCCATGAAATCCGTAGACAGCGACGCGGAGATCCAAAGCGCCCGGGGGGCCATCGGCCAGCTGGGCGGCAGGATTGAGGCCGTCCGGGACTACACCATCCCCTGCACCGAGGTGACACACCGTCTGGTCATCATCCGTAAAATAAAGGACACACCGCCCCAGTTTCCGCGAAGCTGGACAAAAATCAAAAAAGCACCGCTGAAATAATCAGCCATATTGATGGAAAGGAGATCCCCATGGGCAAGATCATCGCCGTGGTGTCCGGCAAGGGCGGCACCGGCAAAACATCCTTTACCGCCTGCGTGGGACTGACGCTGGCCGAAATGGGCTATGAGACGCTGGCGATGGACTGCGATATTACCCTGCGGAATCTGGATCTGGCGCTGGGACTGTCCGACAGCGCCGCCATGGATTTCTCCGATGTGCTGGAGGGCCGCTGTTCGCTGGAGGAAGCCGCCGTCCGCCACAGAAAATACCAGAAGCTCTCTCTGCTGGCAGCGCCGCTGGCTCCCGCCGGTGCGCGGTATTCTTCGTCGGCCATGGCCGCTCTGGCACAGGAGATCCGCCAACGCTATGATTACTGCCTGATCGACGCACCGGCCGGTCTGGGCGAGGGCTTTGCGCTGGCCACCGCCGCCGCCGACAGCGTGGTGGTGGTCACCACCACCGATCCCGCCGCGCTTCGGGACGCACAGCGTACCGTCATGGAGCTGCGCCGCTTCCCCACGGGGCAGGTACATCTGGTGGTGAACCGGGTACGCAAGAAAATGCTGAAGGCGCTGCACGCCACCATTGACGACGCCATGGACACCGCCGGTCTCCCCCTGCTGGGCGTGATCCCCGAGGATACGGACGTACCGCTGGCGCTGAACCGCGGCGTGCCGCTGCGGGATATGAATTATTACGCCCAGCGGGCTTACGAAAACATTGCCAAACGGATCACCGGCTCCCGGGTTCCCCTGATGCGGGCGCGGTGGTAAGACAACACCCGAAACGACAAAGGAGTGGATCATATGAATATTGCTCTGATCGCCCACGACAACCGCAAAGAACTGATGGTGCAGTTCTGCACCGCCTACTGCGGCATACTGGCGCAGCACACGCTGTGCGCTACCGCCAACACCGGCAAACAGGTACAGGACGCCACCGGATTGAAGGTCCACCGTTTTCTGACCTTTGAAAACGGCGGTGGGCAGCAGATCGCCGCCCGCATCGCCTACAACGAGATCGACATGGTGCTGTGCTTTGATGATCCCAATAAGCGCACCACCCACGAGGATATTTTGTATATCGCCAAGCTGTGCGACAAGAACAATATCCCGATTGCCACCAATCTGGCCTGTGCCGAAATGCTGGTGCTGGGTCTGGCACGGGGCGATCTGGACTGGCGCGACATCGTCAATCCCAAGACCAAGCCCTTTACCGCGTAACAGCAAAGGGTCTGCCCCCAAAACGTTCAGATCCCCAAAGAAACGACAGATACGAGGAGAGAGAAAACCGTGATCCAAACCGCCTTGAACTGGTTGTATGACAACCTCTATAATTACATGATCCCCATTTGCGGCCTGTGTGTACTGCGGGTGGTCGTGGCCTTTCTGGAACTGGCACACATGAAACGGCTGCGGGACAAGAAATTCGTGTTCCGCAAGGTCAGCGTCCAATACCGGGACATCGGCGCCTTTACCGGACTGTTTCTCGGCAGCGTCCTGATCTGCCTGCTGCCCAAGCTGGGACTGCTGTTTGCTCTGGTGGCGGCAGGACTTACCGTACTGGGCTACCAGATCGGCAAGCGCAAGGGTGACGCGGCGGATCGCATCTGGCAGGACGTGGTCAACGAGCTGTCACAGGGCGAGGACGGCCATAAGATCAACGCGCTGGAGATCGAAAGCAACATCCATGGCCTGATCGACACATTGGATGTATTTGATAAAGAGGAAAAACCGGCGCCGCCCGCCGAGGCCCCCGCGGAAGCTCCCAGGGAGCCCGGCTGCGAGACGAAGGAGACGTCCGCCGAACGCGAAGAATAAGGAGAGAGAACCCCATGGAAAAGATGAAACCCCGGACGCTGTCCGGTTTTATGGAGCTGCTGCCGGCACCCCAGCAGCAGATGGAGCGGATGATGTCCATTCTCCGCGACACCTATTCCCTGTACGGCTTTACGCCGCTGGACACCCCCCTGATCGAAGCCAGCGAGGTACTGCTGGCCAAGGGCGGCGGTGAAACGGAAAAGCAGATCTACCGCTTTCAGAAGGGCGATGCCGACCTGTCCCTGCGCTTTGATCTGACGGTGCCGCTGGCCAAATATGTGGCGCTGCACTACAACGACCTCTCCTTCCCCTTCCGCCGGTATCAGATCGGCAAGGTCTACCGGGGCGAGCGGGCGCAGCGGGGACGCTTCCGCGAATTCTATCAGGCGGACATCGACGTGATCGGCGATGGCAAGCTGGACATCACCAACGAGGCCGAGATCCCCGCCATCATCTATGAGACCTTCTCCCGTCTGGGGCTGAAGCGGTTCCAGATCCGCGTCAACAACCGGCGCATCCTCAACGGCTTCTACGCCATGCAGGATCTGACGGAGCGCTCCGGCGACATCATGCGCACGGTGGACAAGCTGGACAAGATCGGCACGGAAAAGGTACGCACCCTTCTGGCAGAGGACGTGGGGCTGACCGGTGCGCAGGCGGCGGAGATCCTGAAGTTCATCGCCATCACCGGCAATAACGCTCAGGTCATTGCCGCGCTGGAGTGCTACGC
>CAKTKM010000116.1 GCA_934569425.1 uncultured Oscillospiraceae bacterium | reverse complement strand
GGGCTTTCACGCCGAGGGCTTTGTGTTCGACACGGCGCTGGCCTCCTATCTGCTGGATTCCACAGCCAGCGGCTATGATCTGCCGCGGCTGTTCGTCCACTACTGCGGGGCGGAGCTGCCGCCGGCGGCGCATCTGGATCCCGAGGCCTTCTCCCTGCTGGGGGACGACCACATCGCCGAGGCCAGCCTGTGCAGCTATGCCGCCGCGGTGGACGCGCTGTATGCGGTACTGCCGCCCAAGCTGGAGGCGCTGAACATGACGGCGCTGCTGCACGAGATGGAGCTGCCCCTGTGCCGTGTGCTGGCGGAGATGGAGCTGTCGGGCTTCCGGGTAGACACCGCCGCGCTGTCGCGGTTCGGGCTGGCGCTGCAAAAGCGGCTGGAGGAGGTGGAGCAGTCCATCTTCGCAATGGCCGGACACGGCTTCAACATCAACTCCCCCAAGCAGCTGGGGACGGTGCTGTTCGGCGAGCTGCAGCTCCCCCACGGGAAGAAAACGAAAACCGGATGGTCCACCAATGCCGAGGTGCTGGAAAAGCTGCGGTACGAGGCGCCCATCGTGGACAAGGTGCTGGAATACCGGCAGTACGCCAAGCTGCGCTCCACCTATGCCGAGGGGCTGCTGCGGGCGGTATCCGCCGACGGGCGGGTGCGCACCCGGTTCCAGATGACGGTGACGGCCACGGGGCGGCTCAGCTCCACGGAGCCGAATCTGCAGAACATCCCCACCCGCACGGAGCTGGGCAGCGAGATGCGGCGGCTGTTTGTGGCGGAGCCGGGCAATGTGCTGGTGGACGCCGACTACTCTCAGATCGAGCTGCGGCTGCTGGCGCACATCGCCGGGGACGAGGCCATGATCGAGGCCTTCCGCTCGGGACAGGACTTCCACACCGTCACGGCGGCCAAGGTGTTCCATGTGCCGGAGGCGGAGGTGACCCACCAGATGCGCTCCCGCGCCAAGGCGGTGAACTTCGGCATCATCTACGGCATGTCCAGCTTCTCCCTGAGTCAGGATCTCCACGTTTCGGCGGCGGAGGCCAAGGACTACAAGACCCGGTATTTCGACACCTATCCCGGCGTGAAGCAGTATATGACCGACATCGTGGCGCTGGGGAAGCAGCAGGGCTATGTGGAGACGCTGTACCACCGGCGGCGGGCGCTGCCGGAGCTGAAGGCGCCGGTCTTTGCCCGCCGCGCCTTCGGTGAGCGGGTGGCGCTGAACATGCCCATCCAGGGTACGGCGGCGGACATCATCAAGCTGGCCATGCTGCGGGTGCATGGGCGGCTGCGGCAGGAGAAGTTGCGGGCGCGGCTCATCATGCAGGTGCATGACGAGCTGATCGTGGAATGTCCCGAGGAGGAGCGGGAAACGGTGGAGAAGCTGCTGCGGCAGGAGATGGAGCAGGTGGCGGCGCTGGCCGTCCCCCTGCCCGCCGAGGCGCACAGCGGCAGGAACTGGCTGGAAGCCAAGGGATAAGGAGCAGGACATGGAGAACAGCAAGGTACGGATCGTACCCATGAGCGCCGACCATCTGGACGAGATCGCGGCGCTGGAGCGGGTATGCTTTTCCCGCCCGTGGTCACGGAATATGCTCAGCGAGGAGCTGGAAAACCAGTGTGCCGCCTTTCTGACGGCGCTGGATGCCCAGACCGGAAAGGTAGTGGGCTACGCAGGGCTGCTGGTGGCGGCGGACGAGGGCTATATCACCAATGTGGCGGTGTTTCCGGAATACCGCCGCCGGGGCATCGCGGGACAGCTTCTGCAGGTGTTCTGCGACTTCGCGGCGGGGCGGGATCTGGCGTTTCTGACGCTGGAGGTGCGCCCCAGCAACGAGGCGGCCATCGCGCTGTATACGTCCTTCGGCTTTACGGAGCGGGGACGGCGGCGCAACTACTACGACCTGCCCAAGGAGGACGCGCTGATCCTGACGCGGGA
This sequence comes from uncultured Oscillospiraceae bacterium, assembly GCA_934569425.1. Classification (GTDB taxonomy): domain Bacteria; phylum Bacillota; class Clostridia; order Oscillospirales; family Oscillospiraceae; genus Vescimonas. The sequence goes on along the minus strand of CAKTKM010000116.1, from coordinate 2,268 downwards.
TTTTAAGGAGGCGGCGGAATGAACATATTGGCTTTTGAATCCTCCTGCGACGAGACCGCCGTGGCGGTGGTGCGGGACGGCCGGCAGGTGCTGGCGGACGCCATTCTCTCGCAGGCGGACATGCACGCCCTGTACGGCGGCGTGGTGCCGGAGATCGCCTCCCGGAAGCATGTGGAGGCCATCGCGGGGCTGACGGAGCAGGCGCTGCGGGACGCGGGACTGGCCAAGCGGGACGTGGACGCGGTGGCGGTCACCTACGCGCCGGGACTGATCGGCGCGGTGCTGGTGGGCGTCAGCTTTGCCAAATCCGCCGCGTGGGCGCTGGGGGTGCCGCTGATCCCGGTACACCATGTGCGGGGACACATCGCCGCCAACTATCTGGCCTTTCCGGAGCTGGAGCCGCCGTTTCTGGCGCTGGCCATCTCCGGCGGCAACACGCTGATCGTGGACGTGGCGGACTATACGGATATGACGGTGCTGGGCGCCACCCGGGACGACGCGGCGGGCGAGTGCTTCGACAAGGCGGCGCGGGTGCTGGGGCTCCCCTACCCCGGCGGCAGGCCGATGGATCTGCTGGCGCAGCAGTCGGCAGGCGGGGTGTATCCCCTGCCCCGCGCCCATGTGGAGGGCGCGCCGCTGGACATGAGCTTTTCGGGGCTGAAAACCGCCGTGGTGAATCTATCGCACAACGCGGCGCAGAAGGGCGAGGCGCTGGACGAGGCGGCGCTGGCGCGGGACTTCACGCAGGCGGTCAGCGACGAGCTGACGGAGCGGGCGGCGCTGGCGCTGGAGCAGACGGGACGGAAGGTCCTGGTGGCGGCGGGCGGCGTGGCGGCCAATTCCATCATCCGCGCCGACCTGCAAAGGCTGTGTCAGACCCGGGGCGTGACGCTGTATCTGCCGCCGCTGAAATGGTGCGGCGACAACGGCGCCATGATCGGCGCGCAGGGCTATTACGAGTACATGGCCGGTGTGCGGGGGGATCTGACGCTGAACGGCTTCGCCACCATGGAGCTGGACGGACTGGTGTATTAAAAACGGAAATAAAAAATCACTCCCCGGAGGGAGTGATTTTTTTGTTGGTTGGGGGTTAGGGGTTGGCAGAATATGTGTAGACCACAGCGCCGTCAACGGTGACGGTACCTTCAACAACGAAAGGACTGTGCTTTAAGCCATACAATCCCTGATAATTTGTTTGTCCTTGAACATTTTCCGCAACTTCTGTACGCGTACCATCTGCGGTGCAATTGTTGATAGCAACGTTATATTTATAACCGTTGAATGTATATGCAGCGGAGTTAAGCATAACAGCGCTCTTGCAATCTTCGGTTGCACTCATATGGAAGTCGCACTTGTTGAACGTTACATTCTTATCAGAGTCAAGAGTTTCCTGATAAATGTAAACATTCTTATTTACACCGTAGAAGTGGCAGTTTGTAAGCGTGAAATTTTCCCCGCCGTAGAAGTTAATGGAATACTGGTCTTTTTCGCTGTTGAATGTGCAGTTTTCAAACGTTGTGTTGCTATAGGTTGTCATAAGCCCATTGATAACACAGTCTTTATACGCAACTGCTTCTGTATGCTGGAAGCCCTTATAGTTTTCGGGTCCAAATTTCACCGTTACCCCTTCAAAGCTTACGGATTTTGCCTTGTTGACAGCTCCATTCATATCAATGACAGTGTCTTCCGTGCCTTTGATGGTGATGTTCTTGTTATCAAGACTGGGCAGCGTATATGTACCCTTTTCCAACGCAACGGTAATAGGTTTATCATTGGCTGCTGCATTGATAACCTCGTCCAGTTTATCCTGATTCGTCACATAGGTCGGCAGGGTGGCGCTTTCGTCGTAAGTATTATTGAAGCTGTCGGACTCGGCGGCGGCCTGCGTGGCCTGCACCTGAATGTCAATGGTGACGGTCTTGTTCATGTATGTATTGCCAGCGTCTTCCTTCATATGGACGACCAGCGCGAAATACTCGGTCTCGTTGCTGAATTGGCTGCCCTTGGCGATCTCGTCCAGACAGCCATTGGGCGCGGCAACATATGTGCCGGTGGTGGGCAGCTGTGCAGCAGTAGTTTTAACAGCATCCCAGTTCGCAACATCGGTGAGACCGGTCGGCTGTTCCGTGCCAAACTGCGTACCCTGCGGGACGATGACATATTGCAGGGCTTCGGCCAGACCGTCAGGATCCACCACGTTCAGGTTGATGTTGTACTTCAGCGCCAGATTGCCCGCGTTGCGAACGGCCAGATAGGCCACCTGCGTCT
>CAKTKM010000115.1 GCA_934569425.1 uncultured Oscillospiraceae bacterium | reverse complement strand
GGAGGGGGGCATAGTCCTCCCGGCGCCGGTGGGCGGCGTAGAAGTCCTCCGTCTCGCTGTCCGTCTCCCAGATGGAGGACAGGCAGGTGGTCTCGGTGGTCATCACGTCGATGCCGTTGCGGAAGTCGATGGGCAGCTCCCGGATGCCGGGGCCGACGAACTCCAGCACGCGGTTGTTGACAAAGCCGCTCTCAAACGTGGCCTTCACCAGCGCGATGGCCACGTCGTGCGGGCCGATGCCCCGGCGGGGACGGCCGGTGAGGTACACCATCACCACCTCCGGCATGGGGGCGTCCCAGGTGTTTTTCAGCAGCTGCTTGGCCAGCTCCGGTCCGCCCTCGCCCACGGCCATGGTACCCAGCGCGCCGTAGCGGGTGTGAGAGTCGGAGCCTAAGATCATGGCGCCGCATTTGGCCATCTGCTCCCGGGCGTAGGAGTGGATGACGCTCTGATTGGCGGGCACATAGATGCCGCCGTACTTCTTGGCGGCGGACAGGCCGAACACATGGTCGTCCTCGTTGATGGTGCCGCCCACAGCGCACAGGCTGTTGTGGCAGTTGGTCAGCGCGTAGGGGATGGGAACTTCCTTCATGCCGGAGGCCCGTGCCTGCTGGATGATGCCCACATAGGTGATGTCGTGGGACACCATGGCGTCAAAGCGGATCTGCAGCTTCTCCGGATCGCCGGATACGTTGTGCGCCTGTAAAATGCGCCACGCCATCGTACCCTGCCGCGCCTGCTCCCGGGGGACGTCCGCCTCCCGGCGGGGAACGCCGTTTACCAGATAGATGCCGTGGTTGGTCAGCTGGATCATATGAGAGTACCTCCTTGGAGTGGATTCACTGCCTCCATTGTATACGCACCGCCCCGTAAATGCAAACGGCAATTCATCAAAATATCCCTTTCGGCGCGGATTTCTCCCTTTTGACGGACGCGTCGCCCTGCGTGGACGCGGCATTGTCCGAAAATGTGCCGCCGTATCGGCGGTTTGTTTCGCCACAATCAACATTTTATGAAAAATGTTGACGAACAGGAGCGGTTGTGGCATACTGAATGATAATATTCCGCCCTATATACATTTTTATGTGGGGCAACAGAAAGGGAAGGAGTGACCCACCTTGAGCCGACTTGACATCAAGACCCCCAGCAAAGCGCAAACCGTGGTGGATAACCTTTACCGCGACGTAGAGCGCCGCATCGCGGCCTCGCCGCCGGGGCTTTGTCCCGTGGATATGTCGCTGACCTTTTTGCAGCTGTGCCATGCCCAGACCTGCGGCAAGTGCGTACCCTGCCGCATCGGACTGGGACAGCTGACCAAGCTCATCGAGCAGGTGCTGGACGGTCAGGCCAACATGTCCACGCTGGCGATCATCGAAAAAACCGCCCGCAGCATCGTCAATACCGCTGACTGCGCCATCGGCCGTGACGCCGCCCGTCTGGTGGTGGATGGTTTGGAGGGCTTCCGTGACGACTATGAAGAGCATATCCAGCATCACCGCTGCCTTGCCAGCCTTGCCCTGCCGGTTCCCTGTGTGGCGCTGTGTCCCGCCGGGGTGGACGTGCCCGGCTATATGGCGCTGGTGGGCGCCGGACGCTGCGCCGACGCGGTGCGGCTCATCCGCAAGGATAACCCCATGCCCACCGCCTGCGCCTACATCTGCGAGCATCCCTGCGAGGCCCGCTGCCGCCGAGACATGATCGACGCGCCTTTGAACATCCGCGGCCTGAAGCGCTACGCCGTGGACAACGCGGGCGATGTGCCGCAGCCGGAGTGCGCACCCGCCACCGGCAAGACCGTGGCCGTCATCGGCGGCGGTCCCAGCGGCCTCAGCTGCGCCTATTATCTGTCTTTGATGGGGCATAAGGTCACCGTTTTTGAAGAGCGCCGCCAGCTGGGCGGCATGCTGCGCTATGGCATCCCCAGCTACCGCTTCCCCCGGGAAAAGCTGGACGCGGAGATCGCCTCCATCCTGTCGCTGGGCATCGAGGTACATACCGATGTGACCGTAGGCCGGGATGTGACCTTTGAACAGCTGCAGCAGGAGTATGACTGCCTGTATATCGCCATCGGCGCCCATCAGGGCAAGGACGCAGGCATCGACGGCGAACACAGCAAAAACGTCATGTCCGCCGTGGAGATGCTGCGGGGCATCGGCGACGGCGACATGCCGGACTTCACCGGCAAGAAGGTGGTGGTCATCGGCGGCGGCAACGTGGCCATGGACGTGACCCGCAGCTCCATCCGTCTGGGCGCCGACCGGGTGTCCTGTGTCTACCGCCGCCGCATCGAGGACATGACCGCCCTGCCGGACGAGGTCACCGGCGCCATGGCCGAGGGCGCGGAAATGCTGAACCTGATGGCGCCCGTCCGCATCGAGGCCAACGAGCAGGGGGAGGCCGTGGCGCTGTGGGTGCAGCCCCAGATCCCCGGCGAGGCCGACAAGAGCGGCCGCCCCAGTCCCAAGAAGGCCGACCTGCCGGAGGTGCGTATCCCGGCGGACGTCATCGTGGTGGCCATCGGGCAGGGCATCGAGATCGCCGGTTTCGAGCAGTCCGGCGTCCCCATCAAGCGGGGGACCTTCGTGGCGGCCAGCTCCAGTCAGGTGGGCAATATGAATAATGTGTTCGCCGGCGGCGACTGTGTCACCGGCCCGGCCAGCGCCATCCGTGCCATTGCCGCCGGAAAGGTGGCCGCCGCCAATATCGACGAGCATCTGGGTTTCCACCATGACATCACGGTGGAGATCGACATTCCCGCTCCGCGGCTGAACAACTCCCCGCCCCATGGCCGCATCAACACCACCGAGCGGGAGGCCGCCCTGCGGAAGAACGACTTTGCGGACATCGAGTGTGGTCTCACCCATGAGGGCGCCTGCATCGAGGCGTCCCGCTGCCTGCGCTGCGACCACTACGGCTACGGGATATTCAGAGGAGGTCGAAACAGCAAATGGTAACGTTGACTATTGATAAAAAGACCGTCTCCGTGCCGGAAGGCACCACGATTTTAGAGGCCGCCAGGAGCGCCAACATCAGCATCCCCACGCTGTGCTACCTCAAGGACATCAACGAGATCGCCGCCTGCCGCATCTGCATGGTGGAGGTGGAGGGTCATGCCCGTCTTGTCCCCGCCTGCGACAACGCGGTGGTGGAGGGCATGGTGGTGCATACCAACTCCCCCCGTGTCCGGGAGGCGCGGCGTGTGAACCTGCGGCTGATCCTCAGCCAGCACGAGAATAACTGCACCAAATGCACCCGCAGCGGCAACTGCAGGCTTCAGACCCTGTGCAACGACTACAACCTGCTGGGTAACCACTATATCAAGGATCTCAAGAATATCCCCACTGATTTCTCCAACCCCGTGGTGCGCATCGAGAACCGCTGCGTCCGCTGCATGCGCTGCATTCAGGTGTGCGAGAAGATCCAGGGCATGAACATCTGGGACGTGGTGGGTACCGGTACCCGCACCACCGTAGGCGTGGGACGCTTCCGCACGCTGGGCGAGTCGGACTGTACCTTCTGCGGCCAGTGCATCACCCACTGTCCCGTGGGCGCCCTGCAGGAGCATGACGACACCGGCAAGGTCTGGGACGCGCTGGCGGATCCCGACCGGATCACCGTGGTGCAGGTGGCGCCGGCCGTCCGCGCCGCGTGGGCGGAGTATTATCACCTTGATCCCAAGTTTGCCACCGCGCAGCGGATGGTGACGGCCCTGAAGGAGATCGGCTTTGACTATGTGTTCGATACCAACTTCACCGCCGACCTGACCATCATGGAGGAGGGCGCGGAGTTTTTGCAGCGCTTTACCCACCATGACCAGTACAAGTGGCCCATGTTCACCTCCTGCTGTCCCGGCTGGGTGCGGTTCGTCAAGGGGCAGTTCCCCGAGTATACCACCAATCTCTCCACCGCAAAGTCCCCGCAGGCCATGTTCGGCGCTGTGGCCAAGAGCTACTTCGCCCAGCGGATCGGCGTGGATCCCCACAAGCTCTGCGTGGTGTCCATCATGCCCTGCACCGCCAAAAAGGCGGAGCGTGCCATCCCCAATCTCAACGATGCCTGCGGCGTGCCGGACGTGGACGTGGTGCTGACCACCCGGGAGCTGGTGCGTATGCTCCGCGGCGAGCAGATCAACCCCGCCGCCATGGAGGAAACGGAGTTTGACAGTCCCCTCGGCACCGGCACCGGCGCCGCCGTGATCTTCGGCGCCACCGGCGGCGTTATGGACGCGGCGCTGCGCAGCGCCTATTACATGGTCACCGGCCATAACCCGGATCCCGATGCCTTCACCGC
>CAKTKM010000114.1 GCA_934569425.1 uncultured Oscillospiraceae bacterium | reverse complement strand
GTCATAATAGTACCAGCCCCGCGCCACCATCTCCTCGCGGCTGACCGGCAAAAATTCCGTTCCCTTTACCATACGATCTCCCGCGGCTCATAGCCGATGTATTTCTCCATCACGTCCCCGGTCAGGGGATAAAAGCCGTAATGGGCGAAAAAGCCTCTGGTCTGCTCCTCCACGCACCGCAGCCGCAGCCGGTCGATGCCCCGGGCGCGGTAGAATTGCACCGCCTGTCCCAGTGGGGGGATGCCGTAGTTCCGTCCCCGCATGGCGGGCTCCAGATAGTAGAAGCCGATCCAGCCGGCGTCCTTTTCCCGCTCCGGCAGCAGCGTGAGCGCACCGACCGGCTGATCTTCAAACCACACGGCAATGCCCTTGCCCTCCGCCGGAACGCCGAACCGCGCCGCCGTGGCCGCGTCCATATCGCGGTAGTACTGTCCGCCGCTCATCATGCGCTTGTCCCGCCACCAGCTCTGCTTGGCGAAGGTGGACAGACCTGCCGCGACCTGATGAGAGTTGTCGTTGGCATAGACCACGCGGATGTCGTCGCCGTCGATCTCCAGAAGGGATACGGCGGTGTTGTCGCCATGGGGCGTTTCCCCTACCTGCGACAGGGGCAGGCCGCTGAGAACGCCCAGCACCATCCGCATGGCGGCGCCGTGGCTGAACACGGCGACGGTTTTGCCGTCGTTCTCCGCAGCGACCCGCTTCAGGGCGGGGAGGTAGCGATCCAGCACCTGCTGCGCCGTCTCGCTGCCGTCCACATGGAATTTGTCCAGCTGGCGGTTGAAGTAGAACATCTGCTCCTCGTAGGCGGTGTTCAGCTCCTGCCACGGACGCCCCTCCCAGCAGCCCATGTGGATCTCCCGGAAAGCCGGCTCCAGATGAAGGGGCAGTCCCTTCGGCTCATATATCGCCCGGGCGGTGGTGCGGGCGCGGAACAGGTCGCTGCTGTAGACCGCGTCGATGGCAACATCGTCAAAGCGCTTTTTCAGCACCGGGAGCTGCTGATAGCCCCGGTCGGTGATCAGACCGTCATACTGGCCGTGGGCGATGCGGTAGAGGTTGCCCTCTGCCTCGGCATGGCGCACAAGGTAAACCGTTGTCACAGTACCGTCACCCACGCTTTCAACTCCGCCACGGCGGCGTCCACATCGCCGCCGTATTGCAGGTCATAGTCCACCACCATGGCGCCGTGACCCAGCTCGTCAAAGGCGGGAAGGGCGTTCTGTCCGTCGCAGTGGGGCAGCAGCAGAAAGGCGCTGCCGGCGCGTTTGCGGACCTCCTTCACGTCCAGACTGTAGCCAGTCTCCACCACCAGCCCCGCGCCCTGACGGGACATCTGCTGCGCCAGTGCAGCGTACAGGGGACGGTCGCCGGCGATCAGGTTCTGCACCTGGCCGGAGGTGTTGTTGTCGGTGCGTACCAGGGCGAAAATGCCCTTGTCGGTGTCCTGCGGCACGCAGTCGGCGCCCACATAGGGCATCACCGTGAAGCCGTCGCCCGCCATGGGGCTTGTCAGCCACAGCTCCGGACGGGTGGTGCGGAGATCCACGATGGCGTACAGTCCCCGTGCCGCCGCCGCACCGGTGAGGTTGCTCAGCACATCGGCGCCCATCATACCGTAGCGGAGGTAATGCTCGGCGCTGATGACCACGGCAGGCAGCTTGTCCTTTGCCGCGTCCATGGCCTGACAGGCGTGGAACCGCAGGGCCTCGGCATTGGCCATGGCGCCGGAGCCGAACATTTCCTCAAAGTTTTTCAAAATTTTGGGAGAGACCTTTTCGATCTCCGGCGCAAGACCCAGCGCCAGCGGCGTCCTGCGCTGGCGGATGGCGGCCTGTAATTTTTCAATGGACATGACGGATGCTCCTTTTACAGTTCTATTCAACTGATTATTGTACCATTTTGCGCTTATTTTGGCAAGTAATGTCCCGTTTTTTTCGACGCTTCTGCGGGAAGACTGACAAAAGACCAAAGAAAAGGAGTGGATGTACGATGAAGCTTGCCGCTTTTGTCAGCGGCCTTTGTGTGGGCATGGTGGCCGGCGCCACGGTGGATCGCATGACTGCCGACCGTAAGGCGCGCCGCGCCGTCAGCAAGACCATGGAGCGCATGGGCAAGGCTATGGACAGCGCCTTTGAGGACGTCAAGAGCTGCCTGCGCTGAAAAGACTTCGCAGAAGCTGCCGCGTTGTCAAAAGGGCATCGCCTTTTTGACAAGCACAAAAACCGCCGCATGGTGTGTCCATGCGGCGGTTTTTCATGACGGTCGGTCAGATGTTGACGCTGGTGTGGTCGTCCAGATCGGGCTTGCTCAGCTCGGTGCAGCGGTCGTACTCCACCTGCATCACGGAGGAAATGGTATGACGGCCATAGTCGTCCAGCCGTGCGTACTGGGTCAGCAGCTTCTCGGTGTCGTTGGTCAGGTAGAAGGCCGCGTCGTCGCCCAAAGCCTTGATGCCCAGTGCCTCACACAGGCGCAGCACGGTGTCAAAGCTGGAGCCGCCCACGCCGTTGTGCAGCGCGCTGTTGACCGTGGAAAGGGGAACGCCTACCGCGAAAGCGAACTGCCGCACGCTCTTGTACTGGCGCTTGATCTCTTCGCGGATGATTTTCGTCAGGTTGTCCATATGATCTATCCTCTTTCTTGACATGATCTGAATTGTATAGTTTCCAATTTTAGGTAATTACATTATAGCACGATGGGGGAAATTCGCAAGATACAAGATAAAATTTAATATTTTGTTAACAATTTCACTGCACCGTCCCGGGCGGCGGCGTCCGCCATGCGGAAAACACTTTTATTTTGTCCGCAGGTGTGTTAAAATATGTAAGCACGAAAAAAACCCATTGCGGGAGGAACGATATGAAGATCATCATTGTGGGCAACGGAAAGGTGGGCTACGCCATCGCCAATTCGCTGGCGCAGGAGGAACACGACATCGTGATGGTGGACGCCAGCACCGCCGCGCTGCGGCGGGCGGAGAGCACCATGGACGTGCTGTGCGTGGAGGGCAACGGCGCCAGCATCAGCGTGCTGATCGAGGCGGGCGTCCGCAGCGCCGATCTGGTGATCGCCGTCACCAATCAGGACGAGATCAATCTGGTCTGCTGCCTGATCGCCAAAAAGCTGGGGGCGGGGCATACCATCGCCCGCGTCCGCAACACCGACTACCGGCGGGACGAGGAGATGCTGAAAAAGGAGATCGGGCTGGACATGGTCATCAATCCCGATCTGGCGGCGGCGCAGGAGATCGCCCGGATCCTGGCCTTCCCGGCCGCCTTCAGCGTGGAGCCCTTCGCCCGGGGACGCATTGATATGATCGGCTTTCAGGTGCTGGAGAGCGACACCATCTGCGGTATGCCCCTGAGCCAGTCCCACCGCCTGCGGCAGGCGGAGGTGCTGATCTGCGCGGCGGAGCATCAGGGGGAGTACATCATCCCGGACGGTAATTTTGTCCCCGCCGCGGGAGACCGGGTCTATATGCTGGGCGCCAAGGCGGAGCTGCAGCGGATGCTGAAGGAGATGGGACGCACCTGGCAGAAGGTGAAGCGGGTGTCGGTGCTGGGCGGCAGCCGCAGCGCCATGTATCTGGCCTGGGAGCTGCAAAAGACCAATACCGGCGTGCGGATCGTGGAAATGGATCCCGACAAGTGCCTGCGGCTGTCCAGCCAGCTGCCTCATGTGCTGGTGATCCAGGGGGACGGCACCGACAACACCCTGCTGCAGCAGGAGGGGATCTTAGACGCGGACGCCTTTGTGGCCGTGACCAACCGGGATGAGGAGAACCTGCTGATGGCCATGCACGCCCAGCGCAGCGGCGTACCCAAGGTGCTGGCTAAGATGACCCGCCCCAACTATATGGATCTGGTCAACAGCACCGGCATTGACTCCATCATCTCGCCCAAGGACATTATTTCCAGCCAGATCCTGCGGTATGTGCGGGCGCTGGGCAATGCCGAGGGCAGCAAGGTGGAGAGCCTTTACAAAATGCTGGGCGGCCATGTGGAGGCGCTGTCCTTTACCGCAGCCGCCTCCAGTCAGGGCGTGCTGGGCAAGCCGCTGAAGGATCTGCCCCTGCGGAAGGGACTGCTGGTGGCGGCCATCGTCCGGGAGGATCACACCATCATCCCCGGCGGTATGACCACCATTGAGGACGGCGACCATGTGGTCGTGGTGACCCGCGCCGCGGGACTGGACGATCTGACGGATATTCTGGCGTGAAGAAAAGAGGGGCGGTTCGTGGGAACCGCCCCTCGCTTAGATGGCAGCCGGCTGGCTGCATATTGGCCTACAGAAACATTGCCATGTAGATGGGCAGATGGAGAATGT
>CAKTKM010000113.1 GCA_934569425.1 uncultured Oscillospiraceae bacterium | reverse complement strand
ATCTGGTGCTGCGGGACGAGCTGCGCGTGCTGGAGATCAGCGTGTGGCTGGAGCAGCTGCAGGATCTGAAAACAGCCAAGTTCAAGCTGCAGACGGATGTGGAGACTGCCCGCGCCGATAAAGAGCGTGCGGAGGCGGAGCTGGAGGCGGCCTACGCCGCCGCGGAGGAGCTGAGCGAACAGGCACGCCGCAATGATCTGGAGGCGGAGGAGCTGCGGGGACAGCTGAGCCGGCTGGAAGCCGCCGGCGGCGACCATGACAGCGCCATCGCGGTGCTGCGTACCTCTGTGGAACACAACAATGAAAACATCGCCCGCGTGCAGCGGGAGATGGCGGATACCGAGAACCGCGCCGGTGATCTGCGTGCGCAGGTGGGGGAGCAGCAGGAACGCATCGGGCGCATCGACGAAGAGACTGCCGCGCTGGAAGGTGAGCTGGAAGCCCTGCTGGCCAAGGCGCGTGAGCTGAGCGACACCGCCGCAGGCGCGGCACGCACGGCGGAGTCCCTGCGGGCGGAGGAAACCCTGCTGCTGTCTGCCGCGGCGGACGGAAAAGCGGAGTTGTCGGCGCTGCGATCCGGGCTGGATCAGATGGCGGAGCGCTGCGCCCATATGGAGACGGAGCTGTCCGCCGCCGAAGAAGCGCAGGAGCGCAACCGCCAGGAGTCCAGGGCCAACCTCCGTCTTTTGGACGGCGCGAAAGAGGAAGCGCAGGCGGTGGGCAATATCATTCAGGGACATAGTCTGAAAATGGAGGGGCGCAAAAAGCGCTCCGCCGATGCCGAGGCGGAGAAGCTGCAGCTGACCATGGACGCGGCTGCACTGGAGAACCGCATCCGGCTGCTGACGGAGATGGAGAAGGAATACGAGGGCTTCTCCAACGCGGTGAAGCTGGTGATGCAGGCGGCGGATAAAAAGACCCTGCGGGGCATCCATGGCCCCGTGGCCAGTCTGATGAAGACGAAGGAAGCATACACCGTGGCGCTGGAGATCGCACTGGGTGCCGGTATGCAGAATATCGTGGTGGATCGGGAGGAGAACGGCAAGGCCGCCATCGGCTACCTGAAGCAGCGCGGCGGTGGACGTGCCACCTTCCTGCCAATGTCCGCAGTGCGGGGCGATGTGCTGCGGGAGAATGTCAGCGGCGAATACGGCTTTGTGGGTCTGGCCGTTGACCTGATCGAATACGATAAGCGCTATGACAGTGTATTCAAGAGCCTGCTGGGCCGCACGGTGGTGGTGGAGGATCTGGACTGCGGCATCGCCATGGCGCGGAAGTATCGCAATGCCTTCCGCATTGTTACACTGGATGGTCAGGTGATGAACCGCGGCGGTTCCATGACCGGCGGCAGCGTCAGCCGCAGCGCCGGTGTGCTGAGCCGTGCCAACGAGCTGGAACGGCTGAATGCCCAGCTGGGCGGTATGCACAGTAAACTGTCGGAGGCCAAGCAGCGTGCCGAAGAGGCGCTGCGCGAGCTGCAAAAGGCACAATATGAGCTGGAGGTGGCCTCCGCCCAGCAGCGCAGGGCTGAGGATCAGGTGCTGCAATATCAGGGCAAGCAGGAGCATTACGACATTCTGAGCCGCACACTGAAGCAGAGCTGCGAAGACCTGCGGAGCGAGCTGGCGCAGCTGGCACAGAGGATGGAACAGGATGAGGGGCGCCGCGCCGGTATCGAGACGGCGGTGGCAGAGAAGGAGAACGCCGCGGCCGCCCTGCGCCGTCAGGCGCAGGAGAGCCAAAGCGGTCAGGGAGACCTGATGGAACAGACCAACGCACTGGCGGCACAGATCAGCGAGAAGAAGGCCGCGCAGGCTGCACTGGCAGCCGAGCGTGATGCGCTGCAGCGCAGTGTTGCCGATCTGGGGCGCCTGCGGTTGGATATGGTGACAGATCGGGATCAGCGTCAGGTGCTGATGGATCAGTTTACCGCTGCAAACCGTCAGGCGCAGCAAGATATTGCCGCCCATCAGGCACAGCTGGACAGCCTGCGGCAGCAGGGAGCCGATCTGCGGGAGAAGCTGTCGGCACTGTCGGAGCGGAAGCTTCAGTTGGAGGGGCAGCGGGATGCCAAAAACCGCGAGAGCCGCAGCTGCAACGACGCGGTCATCGCCACCGCACAGGAGCTGTCCCGCGTGGAGCAAAAGCTGCAGAGCAACGCCATGGAGGAATCCGCGCTGCTGGACAAGCTGTGGGAGCACTATGAGCTGAGTCACAGCGCCGCGCTGGAGCAGCGGGTGCAGCTGGAGAGCGTGCCGAAGGCCGTCCGCCGTATTGCGGAGCTGAACCGTGCCATCAAGGCACTGGGTACCCCCAACATCGGCGCTATCGATGAATATGAACGGGTCAATACCCGCTATACCTATCTCTCTGAGCAGCGGGGCGATGTGGAAAAGGCGAAAGAGGAGCTGCTGGGCGTGATCGAAGAGCTGACGAAGCAGATGACCGCCATTTTTGCCCAGCAGTTCAAGCTGCTGAACGAGAGCTTTCAGGAGACGTTTCTGGAGCTGTTCGGCGGCGGCAAGGCGCAGTTGGAGCTGGAGGACGAGAAGGACATTCTCAACTGCGGCATTGAGATCCGGGTGCAGCCGCCCGGAAAGCAGCTGAAAACCATCACGCTGCTCTCCGGCGGCGAGAAGGCCTTTGTGGCCATCGCGCTGTATTTCGCCATTTTGAAGGTACATCCCACGCCGTTCTGCGTGATGGACGAGATCGAGGCGGCGCTGGACGAGTCCAACGTGGTGCGCTATGCCCGTTATATGCGGCGTATTGCCGGTAAGACGCAGTTCATCGTCATTACCCACCGGCGCGGCACCATGGAGGAGGCCGACGTGCTGTACGGCGTCACCATGCAGGAGCGGGGCGTCAGCCGGATCCTCACCATCAATATGAACGACATGGCCAAGGAACTGCACATCAAATAAGGAGGAAGCGATGGGATTTTTCAAGCAGCTCAAGGAGGCGTGGCTGGCCTCTGTGACATTTGATAAGCTGGACGACGAATTTTATGACCAGCTGGAAGAAGCGCTGATCCTGGCGGATATGGGCGTGGAGGCCTCTACCGACGCGGTGGCGAGACTGCGCAAGCGGGTGAAGGAACGCCTGCTGACCCGCGCCGACGAGGTGAAGGACGCGCTGCGCGCCATTCTGGCGGAAAAGCTGGAGGTAGGCAACGGGGCGCTGGATCTGTCCACCCGTCCCAGCATCGTGCTGTTCATCGGCGTCAACGGCGTTGGCAAGACCACATCCATCGGCAAGCTGGCCGCACAGCTGAAGGCAGAGGGGAAAAAGGTGCTGCTGTGCGCCGGAGATACCTTCCGCGCCGCCGCCGCCGACCAGCTGGAGATCTGGGCGAACCGCGCCGGTGTGGATATTATCCGCCAGAACGAAGGCGCGGATCCCGGCTCCGTGCTGTTTGACGCGCTGCAGGCCGCCAAAGCCAGAGGCGTGGACGTGGTGCTGTGCGACACGGCGGGACGGCTGCACAACAAGCAGAATCTGATGAACGAGCTGGCCAAGCTCCGCAAGATCATTGCCCGCGAGTGTCCCGACTCCGCCTGCGAGACGCTGCTGGTGCTGGACGCTACCACCGGCCAGAACGGCCTTGTTCAGGCACGGCAGTTCAAGGAGACCGCGGGACTTACCGGAATTATCCTGACCAAGCTGGACGGCACCGCCAAGGGCGGCATCGTGGTGGCTATCGCGCAGGAGCTGCAAGTTCCGGTGAAATTTGTCGGCGTGGGCGAGGGTATCGACGATCTGAAGCCCTTCAACGCCCGGGAGTTTACCGCCGACCTGTTCTGATTTGAAATTTGACCGAAAGGAAAGTGAACGCCGTGCAGAGAGCCGACGGAAGAAACTATAACGAATTGCGGGATGTGACCATCACACCGGGATTCAATCAATTTGCCGAGGGCAGTGCGCTGATCCGCTGCGGCAGCACGGTGGTGCTGTGTACCGCCTCGGTGGAGGAGCGTGTGCCGCCCCATGTGCGCCCCGGCTGCGGCTGGATCACGGCGGAGTATTCCATGCTGCCGCGGGCGAACCGGGAGCGCAGCCGCCGCGATGTGGACAAGCTGAAGCTGGCTGGCCGCAGCGCCGAGATCCAGCGCCTTATCGGCCGCAGCCTTCGGGCGGCGGTGGATATGCAGCTGCTGGGGGAGCGTACCATTACCATTGACTGTGACGTGCTGCAGGGGGACGGCGGTACCCGTACCGCCAGCGTTACCGGAGGCTTCGTGGCGCTGGCACTGGCCTGCAAGTGGCTGGTGCGGGAGGGCTATATCGGCCGTATGCCCATCAGGCATTATGTGGCGGGCGTCAGCGCCGGTATCGTGGACGAGACCGCGCTGCTGGATCTGCCCTACTGTGAGGACAGCCGTGCGCAGGTGGATCTGAAC
>CAKTKM010000112.1 GCA_934569425.1 uncultured Oscillospiraceae bacterium | reverse complement strand
GCGAACAGCAGGGGCGCAACGCCGGAGACGTTGTACTTCTTCTGCATGGCCTCGTCGGTGGTCAGACCCTCCAGAGAGGCGGCCACGGCGTCGATCTGCGCCTGAGACAGCTTGTAGCCCTTGATGTGGCCGCCGTTCTGCATCAGATCAAAGTCGTACAGGGGCTCCATGGTGCCGGCAGCGGCGGTCAGCGGTTCGATAACGGTCTTATCGGGGTCATCGATCAGCAGCATGACGTGGGGCAGCTCAATGGGGGCGTTGCGGCGCACACGGGCGCGGGGAGGAATACGATCCAGCACGGTCCCCTCGGTAGCACGGATCAGCGCACCGGAGCCGGGAGTAAAGTCATAGGCGTCCAGATCCACCATGCCGATGAGGCCATGACGGATCTTGCCATCGGACTGCTGACGCTCAATATAGATCAGGGAATCCGTCAGCGTTTTAAAAACGCCGTCGGCAATGTACTTGGCCATGGAGTCGTTGATATTCTGGATGAACTCGTCCACGTTGGGCGCCTTCAGGTTGGCCTCCGGCAGGATCAGACGCAGGGTAGAGGGCGCATCGCCCACCTGCTGTTCAACGGCTTCCCAATATTCCGGCTCGGACGTGAACTGGTCGCAGGCCACCACAGCCCACTTGGTCATGTCCTGCTTCTTGGGCAGCAGGATGTCGGCGGGATAAAAGCCCAGCTTTTCAAACTTCTTATTCATGTCGTTCCTCCTCGTGTGTGATAAAGGTCGCGGGTCGTTCCGTAATGTACCCCAATCATACCATATATTTGCCGGATAATGCAACGGTTTCCAAAAAATTTTAAGACAAACTGACAAATATTTTTGCATAAAAGAGCAGCAAGGCGGCTAAACTATCCGCGCCAAGCTATTTTAGGGAGGTCTCATTTTGAAAATCATTGACAAAATCGCGCTGATCCTCATGGTGATCGGTGCGTTGAACTGGGGCAGTGTGGGCTTTTTCGGCTTCGACTGCGTGGCGTTTCTCTTCGGCGGGCAGATGGGTACCATCAGCCGTATTATCTACGCGCTGGTCGGCGTGGCCGGCCTGTGGGGCATCACGATGATCTTTCGTGATCCCGACTGTGACAAAGAATAACTGCCCCTCATGAAAAAGGCCGCCCTGTGGGCGGCCTTTTTCGGTTTACTGCAGCGCCAGCGATAATATGGAGTACAGCAGGGCGGCAAGAGGTGCGCCGATGACAATGATATAGAGAAGCATTGTCCGTCCGGCTGCCCGGTGAAGACAGTCCTCGTAGGACATATCGTCCCATTTCTCCGGCGAGAGGATGCGGCGAAACAGGATGCGGTTCACAGCAAAGCAGGACAATACCAGTGCCGCACCGCCTGCCAACAGCTTCTGCCAGAACAGTAATCCGGTGTTTTTCAGCAGCGCCAGCACCGGCAGGATTAGCAGAAAGCCAAGATTCATGGCCGCGGCAGTGGTTTGCCCTTTCTGGTGCAGTTTTGTATTTTCAGTGAGTTCCGCAAGATGCGGTGGCGGCACGGCGTCGGATCTGGTGCTGCGCATAACGGTGAAGCCGCCCCAGTCGCAGACCTCCTCCCAGCCGTTATCCCGGCGCAGCTGGTAGACAAGCTGGATGTACTGGTAAGGCCCGATCTTCCCAATTAACTCCGCGAGGCGGGGATCCTCCGGCAGCGTCAGGCGGTTTGGCATGGGGCGTTCCAGCCCCGGCGAAACGGTGATGCTGCCTTCCTCTATACGGCGGAACAGCTCGTCCAGCTCCTGCGGCGCGGCATTTTCCGGAAACAGCGCATATTGGCAGTTGTCCGACGCGGCAGGCGTAAAGACGGCACGAGTTCCCTTTATCTCCTTCAAGTCCCAGCCCTTTCGGGACATCTCCCGCAGCCAGCGGAGAAAGTACGCCGTCTGCCACGGTGCAAATGGGATCACCTTTCGCATAGCCTCACTCCTCTCTTTGTGACCAGTATAGCGGAAAGAACAGAAGACGTCCAGCAACTTCAGATTGCGTTTGCTGTTTTTGACGCAAAATCCGCCGCAATTTCAAGTTGCGCCGGATTTTTGTGTCATTTTTCACTGAGCCGTTTTACCAGCTCCGCATCCGGATCTACATACAGAGTCTGATAGGTGGTATACACCACCATGCCGGGGCGGCTGGCAGCAGGTTTTTTGACAAAACGCACCGGCGTATAGTCTACCGGTACCTTACTGCCGTCCCGCGCCTGAGAGTAGTAGGCGGCCAGCGCGGCGGCCTCGTAAAGACTCTGCTGATCCGGTTCCGCGCCATCGGTACACAGCAGCACATGAGAACCGTGGATCTTCTGGGTATGAAGCCAGATGTCCCATTTTTGTCCTTCTTTTGTAGTCAGCTTGTCATTTTGGCGGTTATTGCGTCCTACCAGAATCCGCAGCCCGGATGTAGAGCGGAACACGCGGGGCTTGGAGGCGCGCTGGAAGCCGGAAGGCTTTCTGCCCCGTTGGCGGATGTAGCCGCCGTCGGTCAGTTCAGCGCGGATGTCATTGAAATCCTGTTCACTTTCCGCCTGCTGCAGTTCCTGCACCACGCTCTCCAGATACCGCAGCTCTTCCCTGCCCTTGGCAAGCTGCTCCGTCAGCACCCGCTCGGCGGTTTTGGCTTTGGCATACTGCTTGAAGTACCGAGCCGCGTTTTCCTGCGGAGACAGGCGGACATCCAAGGGGATGTCCATGGCGGGGCAGCCCTCCTCATAGTAGTTCTCCGCCGTAAGCTTCCCCTGTCCCCGCTCCATACGGTAAAGGTTTGCCGTGATCAGCTCACCGCAGATCCGAAGATGGTCGCGGTCAAGGCAGGCGGTATATTCCTTTTCCTGCGCGGCGATCTTCCGGCGGATACGGTCACGGGAGTTGGAAGCGGTCTTGATGAGATCCTGCCCTTTTTGCTTCACGCGTTCCGCCTGCTCCCGCTCCTCATAAAAGCTGTCCAGCAGGGCGCTGAAGCTGTCCGCTGTCACATTGGTGCAATAGTCGCCATACTGGGAGATGGCGCCGTAGGAAAAATCAAAAGGTCTGCCGTTTCGATACAATATCGTGGGGACGAACGCAGCGTCCGCTACCTGACACTGCCAAGCGGAAAAGCTGTTCCACAGGCGTTCGTCAGCGGTACGGTGATCGCTTTCGCCGTAAGCGCGGCAGACGATCTCCCGCGCCACCAGCGGCGGCATGGCGGTGAAGGTGTCCAGCAGCCAACTGTCCAAAGGCTCCTCTTCGCAGGGCAGGAGCGCAGCAAATTCCTCCTGCGTCACTGCAAGAGGATCGTGTTTTTCCTGCCGGGGCGGCAAACGGTAAAAAAGGCCCGGCAGAACCTGCCGCTCCTGCGACATCTCCAGATCTACACGCCGCAGACAGTCGATGATCCGCCCTTCCCTGTCGCACAGGATCAGATTGGCATGCCGTCCCAGCGCTTCCAGAATCAAGGCAAAGCGGCTTTGTTCCCCTAATTCGTCGGTGGCTTCGATGTGCAGCGTCACCACACGTTCCAAGGGCGCCTGTTCAACGGATACAATGCGTCCGCTGCCGATGCGCTTGCGCAGCAGCATACAGAACATAGGGGGCTGAGAGGGATTGTCCCGCAGCTTTTCTGTCATATGGATCCGGGGCTGATTGGGATTGGCGCACAGCAAAAGCCGGCGGCTGCCCCGCAGAAGCAGCACCACCTGATCCCGCGCGGGCTGCTGTATTTTTTCAATCCGTGCGCCGGTCAACTGCGGCGCCAACTCATTCACCACTGCCCGCAGGCAGACAGCATCTAAGGGCATGGTTTATTCCTCCATCATGATATTGAACAGCTCATTGATCCGCTGACGCCGGCCATTCAGGTACAGCCAGCCGAACAGCGCTTCCAGCGCGGTGGCCTGCTGATATTGGGCGCGGCTGGCGTGCTGCGGGATGGAATGGACGTTGGCATTCCGTCCCCGTTTGAAGACATTTTGTTCCTCCTCGGTCAGCAGAGGCAGGATCCTCTCGCTGAGTGCCGCCTGCTTCGTGGCGCACACCAGTTCAATGGTGGCGCGGTGCAGCCCCTTGCCGGTAGCCTTTCCGTGAGCGCACAGCCAGGTGCGCACCAAAAGCTCATATACGCCATCCCCCAGATGGGCAAGGCCAATGCTGCTGATGCTTTTGATCTCGTCAGCGGGCAGTTGTATGGTAAAATAATCTGTCATAGTTACGGTTCCTTCATTGAAATTGCGTTTAGTATAGCACAGTTTCTTCCCTGCCGCAAGGCAGACGGAGGGCGCATTTTCATCCTCACAAAAAAATTTGCAGAAATTTGAAAATTTGGGGTTGACATTTTTCCTTCTGTCTGCTATATTAAGCAAGTCGGCAGCGACAAGACAACAAAATATGGGGGTATAGCTCAGCTGGGAGCCCGGTTGAAGCGGTAAACAACCCCCGCACTAATTGAATAAGAA
>CAKTKM010000111.1 GCA_934569425.1 uncultured Oscillospiraceae bacterium | reverse complement strand
GTGCAACCATTGACCGCACCGGCGGTATCTGCTATACTCTCCCCAGAAAAAACACAGGAGGACACGCCCATGAAGCCTATTGAACTGCTGCAGGTCCTGCACACCGCCGAAAGGCTGAAGGACACCACCCGCCACTGCGACACCTCCGGCGGCCGCCGGGAGAGCGTGGCGGAGCACAGCTGGCGTCTGGCGCTGATGGCCTTCTTCCTCCGGGACGAGTTCCCGGAGCTGGACATGGACAAGGTGGTGCGCATGTGTCTCATCCACGACCTGGGTGAGTGCTTCACCGGCGACATCCCCTCCTTCCTGAAAACCGATGCCGACACGGCGAAGGAGGATTCCCTGCTGTCCCGCTGGGTGGCCTCCCTCCCCGCCCCCTACTGCGCCGATATGGCGGCGCTGTACGCGGAAATGGACGCGCTGGAGACTCCGGAGGCCCGGCTCTACAAGGCGCTGGACAAGCTGGAGGCCGTCATCCAGCACAACGAGGCCCCCATCTCCACCTGGCTCCCCCGGGAGTACGCCCTGAACCTGACCTACGCCGACGAGAACGTGGCCTTCTCCCCCTACCTCACCGCCCTGCGGGAGGCCGTCCGATACGAGACAAAGGCCAAGATCGCCGCCCACGGCGGCATGCCCGCCGTGGATTGACCCCCGCCGTCACAAGGAGGTACTATGCTGGATTATGAAGGCTTTGACCTGTGGGCTGACTCTTACGACCGGAGCACCGCCTGTTCCGATGAATGCGGCAGCTATCCCTTCGCAGGATACAGCGCTGTCCTGCGGAATATCTTCCGCCGTGTCCTATCCCACGGTGCCGGGGACGTATTGGACATTGGCTTCGGCACCGGCGTGTTGACCGCCAGTCTTTATCAACAGGGATGCCATATCTGGGGGCAGGACTTTTCTGAAAAAATGGTGTCTCTGGCGCAGGCAAAAATGCCGTCAGCCGTACTTTACTGCGGCGATTTTACGGCCGGTCTGGTCGAACCGCTGTTACAGCGTCAATATGACGCCATCATCGCTACCTACTCCCTGCACCACCTGACGGATCAGCAGAAGATCGCCTTCATCCGCAGTCTCATGCCGCTGCTGCGTAAGGGTGCCTGTCTCTATATCGGAGATGTGGCCTTCCAGACCCGGGCCGACCTTGACCGCTGCAAGCTGGCCGCCGGAGACGCATGGGATACGGACGAGATATACTTCGTGTTCGATGAGCTGCGTCAGTCGTTCCCCGAAATGGCGTTTTTGCCCCTCTCCCCCTGCGCCGGGGTGCTGTCTCTGCGCCGATGATACACAAAAAGCCGCTGCATCGCAGCGGCTTTTTCCTGTGCATGGCCCCTCCGGGCCGCCTATATGTCCCGTTCCATCACGATATAGCGGCCCTCGTCCACCCTCGTGAATCCGTTCTTCGTCCAGAATGCGAGGCTCTGGGGATTTCCTTTGTCCACCCCCAGCCGCAGCCGCGAGAAGCCTTGTGCCCGCAGATGGTTCGCGGCCTCCTCCACCAGCAAGGAGCCGAATCCCGTCCCCTGCCGGCCCGCGTCCACCATGAAAAAGCCAATCAGCGCCGTATCTTCTCGCGGATACCGCAGGATCAGATCCATCACCGCTGCCAGCGCGCCGCCCGCAAAATAGCCGATATAGTATTTGTCCTCCGGCGTCTTTCCCGGCGGCAGCGCCTGCATATCCTCCCGGATGCCGTCCGCTGACGGCATTGGCGGGTGATAACGGTAGTATTGGGGATTCCCGCCACACAGTGTGAGGATCTGCGGCACATCCGCCTCCTCCAGCCGCCGCACGGTCAGCGACGCCGACAGCCGCGTAACGTCCAGCTTCATGTCAGCCGCCCCTATCACCGGTAGGGCCGCACCGGCGACTGCTCCGCCAGGTGGGCGCCGACGATCTTCTCCATCCAGACCATGTGGTACCACCGGCCGAACTTGTACCCGCACTCCCGGAACAGCCCCACCTGCCGGAACCCCAGATGCTCATGGAATGCCGCGCTGTTCCCGGTCAGGTACCGGTCCTCCCGCTCCGGATAGGCGATGCAGGCGTAGAGGTTGCAGATGCCCATTGCCCGCAGCGCCTGCTCCAGCGTCTCATAGAGCCGCCGTCCCATGCCGCACCGCCGCGCATCGTGGGCCATGTACACCGTCAGCTCGCAGCACCAGTCGTAGGCCGCCCGCGGATGGAACGCCCCGGCGTAGGCATACCCCTGCACCACGCCGTCCTGTTCCGCCACCAGATACGGATATCGCGCCATGATCCGGCGCATCCGCTCCCGGAACTCCTCCACGGAGGGCGTCTCGTACTCAAATGTGATGGCCGTCTGCCGCACATAGTAGTCGTAGATCTCCACCAGCCGTGCCGCATCCTCCAATCTGGCGTCCCGTATCACAATACTTTCGTGCTCTGCCGTCATTTCCGGCACCTCCCCGTCATTTTGCCGTTTTCCGCGCCTTATCCTCTGCGGATGGGATGGCGTATCACCGTTTTCCATTTCTCCGGTGCCGTTTTTCTGGCGTCCGACAGATAGATCTCGTGGTGCAGCCGGTCCTCCGTGAAGTCGTTCACATAGCCGTTTTCCGTCAGGAAGCGGTCCATCTCCGCCACCGTCTCCGTTTCCCGGTCAAATGGTCCCACATGCATGCACTGCACGCACAGGCCCTCGCTGACTGACAGGAACTCCACCGCTCCGCAGTCCAGCTTTTTCTTCTCCGCGGCGGCCTGCTTCGCCCAGCGCAGCTCCTCCTCTGTCACAAAATCCGGCAGGCGGATCACCGATGTCCACCGGAATGCCGCCTTGTCCGTCATGTCAAGGCCCAGCCGCCAGAAGCCCTCCAGCGGCGGCACCACATAGTCAAAAAAGCCGTCTATCTTGTGTCCGGCCCGTCCGCTCATCTTCAGCGTATACGCCGTGGCGTACAGCATCTGTATCGCCTGCTGATAGGCACCTCCCGGTTGGTTGGGATCGCCCTGGCCCCGCACCGCCATGTAGTGCATGGTCGGGACCGTCACGATCTCCGGTCTGCCCTTCGGCATATAAAATTCCCTGTATTCTTTCTTAAAGTCGAAAGCCATGCCGCGTTCCACCCCTCATGCGTTCCGCCATCCGTGCCGCCTGCCATTTGCCGGCATCCGTAAGCCAGTGTGTGTCATCGCCCACTGTCATCGCTCTGGTGGTGCACATACATTCTCGACGGCTCCGTTTCGCCGTCGCCCTGCGCCATGCAGAAAAACTCCCAGCTGTACCGCTCATAAAAAGAGGTATGATCCGTCAGCAGATACAGCGTGTCGATCCCACGGTCGCTCATGTCGGCGCAGATCGCGCCCAGCAGCCGCCCCGCCAGCCCCCGGCCGCGCCGGTCCGGCTCTGTGTAGACGGCGCAGACGTTGGGTGTCAGATCCTTCCGGTCGTGAAAATCGTTCTCGATCACCCCGGCACCGGCCACGATCCTGCCGCTCTCCAGCACAAGATACCACTGCGGCACCGGGTTTTCGCCCCGCAGACAGGCGTCCATGCTCTCCCTGTATGCCGTCAGCGGCACGCCCCACTTTTCATGGAACCATTCCGCAGCCGCATCCCGCCATTCCGGCCGGTCTGCCAGCCGCACCACGCCCACCGGTTTTGTGTCCTCCATTCCGATGCTTCCTCCTTCTGCCCGCATTTTCCGCACCTCACGCAAGCCGGTACACCGCCAGTCCGTCAGCGATCCCGCAGCAGCGGAATCCTTTCCTTTCAGTAATACGCACCGTTGCCGCCTGCTCCGGAACACATTCTATCACAATGTGCTTTCCCTCTTGCCTTGCCCTGCAGATCAGCCGGTCTGTCAGCGCCGACGCATACCCGCGCCCCCAGTATTCCGGAAACAGCACCCAGCCGATCTCCATGCTGTCCTCGTCGTATGCGTGATAGATCACATAGCCGATAAAGCTTTTGTCCTCCTCGACCGCATACACAAGAGGCTGCGCCGCCAGTCCCGCATAACGCAGAAATTCTTCCGTCTGCGCCCTGTCATAGGGCGGTTCCAGATAGCGCATCACCAGCGGATCTGACAGCAGCCGGTATAGCCCGTCAGCATCGCCGCTTCGCATTCTGCGGATCGTGATATCCATCTGTTTTCCCCCTTGCAGTCCCGTTTGGGTCATTCTATCACATCAGGAGAAAAATCGCAAGCGCCGTCCCCCAGTGTCCCCGATCAACACACGCCCCGGAACATTTCCAGCCGGCACCCGCCTCGGAGCATACTCAGTCGGTATATCAAGGACCGTCACGAGATACGCATCGAAATGGGTAAAAAGCTCAAGTGACCCCGCCTGTCGCCCGCACCGTGTCAGGGTACAAAGCACCTCTCCGGAAAAAGCACCCCCCCCCCCGGCAGCTATCGGAGAGCCAAGAAAAAAAGCAAAGCCCACGACTTACGTCGTGGGCTTTGTGTTGGCGCTACCT
>CAKTKM010000110.1 GCA_934569425.1 uncultured Oscillospiraceae bacterium | reverse complement strand
GATGCGCTCCGCCGCCTCCTCCACGGTGCGCTGACCGGTGAAATAGGCTTCGCCCTCCTCCAGAATGATCCCGGACAGCTCCTCATTGTAGCCGATGAACACCAGCGGCTGGGATACCAACCGGCGGTACTGTTCCACCACCGCTTCGTCAAGGGGTTCGTTCTCCTCATCCTCCGGGAGGAGCGGGGCAATCTCACCCTGAAGCTGCTCCTCCATGACATTGCTGCGCACGGAGAGATACCACCGCTCCGCCAGCGACCGCTGATACTCCGCCGTTAGCGCCTGCCGGACAAACTCCCACGCCAGCTCCTTCTTGTCACTGGCGGAGGAAATACCCAGATGCAGCGTAGTACATTGGAAGAAGCTGCCGCTGCCCTCCTCCGTGGGAAAGCCGATGAAGGTAAACGGCTGGCCATAGTTGGCACTGATGGTCTGCAAGACCAGGGGGTTCTGGATTACCTGCAGCTGAGCCAGAGCCTTCCAGTTGGGGGCAGCATCATAATAGGAATAGCTTCCCGGCAGCATGGCGCAGAAACGGAGCTGCTCCTGAAAGGCCGGGCTGTCGTAGTGGGCGGTGCGGCTCTGCCAGTCGATAAACGTACCGGCGCTGATGCTGGCGACCCACCGCAGGAACTCCATCCGCACCCAGTTCTCCGGCAGCAGACGCACGTCTCCGCCCTGCCGCGCCAGAATGTCCCGCATTTCATCAAATGTCCACTGTTCGGCATTGTCCACGTCCGAAGCCCTCGCGGTCAGTGTCGTCACCTCATAGGTGGCCGGGATAGAGCGCAAGGCGCCGCTCACCTCCAGGGACGACAGCACCGTTGGCACAAAATCATCTCGGTCAAGCGCACCGTCGGCGTCAATATAGGGGTACAGATCCTCCAGATAGGAGGAATCCGGCGGCAGTGACAAACCAAAAAGGTTCAATACATCCGGCCCGCCGCCCGCCATGATCTCCGTACAAAGCCGGTCATAGGCATTTTCGGGATAGTAAGAGACTTCGACGATGCAGTCCGTATGGGTCTCGTTGAACTGCCCAACCATGGCATCCAGCTCACTGGTATGGAACGCTGCTGCGATCCGCAGCGTGTGCTCATCGTTCCTTTTGCCGCAGCCGCATAGCAGCAGCGCGGCCAACAGGGTCAACAGTATTGCGACTCGCTTCTTCATGGCACACCTCCTATTGGCTGGGGGCAGTCGCATCCTTTACCGAGATCACTTTTCCGGCGTCCACATCGTAGAGAAGCTCTCCTCTGCGGGGCAGTCCATCCGTACCGTCGTAGGCATAGGTCATGGAAAGCTGATGGATACCTGCCGCCCAATGAATGTCCGACAGGGTAACGGACGGTACCCAGCCGGTTCCCGGCAAAGCGGGCAGCATCGGTTCCGGCTCCAAAGCAGAAGGGGAAAACGCATCTTTTAAGTAGGTCTGATATACGTCATAGCCGGAGAGCTGCTGCAAAATATCCAGCGTGATCCCGATACTGTGGACAGGGCTGTCCTTGCCGTATTTCATAAAGTCCCACAGCACCAGCTCAATGGACATGCCGTTGCTGCCGCCGCCCCAGATCAGCAGATAGCGCCCGTCCGCAGACCAGGACAGCTCCTCCACCGAGGTCAGGTTCTCGTCCAACTCCTGCCGGTCTGTCCATTTCGGTGCGCCCCGGCCGCAATAGGAGCAGACGTCACCTTCAAAGTTTATCGGATGGTTGGTTTTCATGTGAAGTCTGCCGTCAAGCAGGCTGTCCCGGTACACCGTGAAGGTGGTATTGCCATCCGGAGAGGCGGTACGCCGCTCGAAAAGGAGCTTGCCGTTGTGCTGCATGGTGGCCAGCACCGCCAGCAACAGCGCTGCCGCGGCGGCCATCCATACCAGCGTCCGCATCCGCCGGGTACGGATACGCTTTTCCTCCTGCGTGATGGTCAGCACCGAGCGAAGGGCGGGCAGCTCCGGTTCCGGGGTGGCCGTCTCCTTCCGCCGGCAGGTCAGCAGCTCTTCCACGCTGACGCCCAGCACGGCCGACAGCGGCTCCATCAAAGTCACGTCCGGATAGTTCAGTCCACGCTCCCATTTGCTGACAGCGCGGTCGGTCACATGGAGGGTATCCGCCACCTGCTGTTGGGTCAATCCCGCCTCTTTTCGCAAAGTGGCAATAAAGCCGCCGAATACTTCTTTATTCATGGTCTCACCTCATATGGTATTGTACCAGACCGGCGGTAAAATGCAACAAACCTGCGGTTGAGCGGCACAATATGAAGGGGCTTTTCTCCTTTGGATCATACAAGGGAACGGGGCGGCGGAAGCAGAAGTCTTACTTGCGCGGCAGCAAAAAATATGGTAAAATACCGCTGTTAGTGACAGTATACGGAAAGGAGCGTGAGGCGTATCGCGTTGACAAGTGTGAGCCTGCCTGCCAAAAAGAGGATCCTGCGGGTATGTGTCAAGCTGTTTTTGGAGCAGGGATACAAAAAGACCACCGTGGCGGAGATCGTGCAGAAAGCGGAGGTTTCCAACAGCAGCTTTCAGAATATTTTTCGCGCCAAGGACGGCGTACTGACGGAATTGGTGGAATTCATGTTTTCCAACCAGTTTGGCATTGCCAGAGGGATCATCGGCGGCAAGCTGCCGCCCGTGTATGTTTACGCGGTAGAGACTGCCATCCAGATGACATTGACAGAGCTGAACGAAAATCTGCGGGAGATCTATGCTGAGGCTTATACGCAAAAAGAGGCACTCGGGTTCATCCTGAAGGAAACGGCAAAAGAACTGCATCAGATCTTCGGGGTGTATCAGCCGTCGCTGACAGAGGCGGATTTTCTGGCGATGGAGGTAGGATCCGCGGGAATGATGCGGGGATTTATGGTTCAGCCCTGCGACGCATCCTTTCCGCTGGAAAAGAAGCTGTCCTGCTTTTTGAACATGAGCTTGCGCGCCTACCGGGTATCGGAAGGGGAGCTGGAGGAGGTACTGGCCTATATGGAGACGCTGGATATGCGCGCCATCGCCCAGCAGGTGATGCATCAGCTGTTCAGCGCACTGGCCATGCAGTACGATTTTTCCCTGCAGGGGCTGGAGGATTGAGCATCGGAAAAGAGCCACCTTTGGCGGTTTCTTTTTTCAGAGCGAACGGCTGCGGCGGTATGTCCGGGATTCCTGCCGGATCGGTGCGGCCAGCGGAAAACGGGAGGTAATCGGAATGAAAACGAAACGAAAGCACGTTTGGTGGAAATGGCTGTTGGGCGGGATCGCGGCGCTGCTGGTGATCGTTCTGGCCGGGGCATGGCTCCTGTTCGGCAGCAACATCAAGGCTGCCAATAGCATTACGCGGCTGGAGGAGGGGCTGTACGCCATGGAGTATACCGGCGACTACGGCTTTGATGCTTTTCTGGAACAGGGCGGCGCGGTCAGCGACAGTGCGCTGGCGGACTATCTGGTGGAGTTTCTGTCCCACGGGTTTTATAAAAGCAGCGGCACGATAAATACTGGAGAGTTTGGCTGCTCCACCATCTGCGTGGAGGATGGATCGGGCGGGACGCTGTTTGGCCGCAATTATGACTGGGCAGCCTGTCAGGCCATGATCGTACATACAAGGCCGGAGAAGGGATATGCGTCCATCTCCACCTGCTGTCTGGATTTTCTGGGCTTTGGCACGGAGTTCCGTCCGGACGGATCCATGGTGGAACGTATGGAGAGTCTGGCGGCGATCTATGTGCCGCTGGACGGCATGAATGAGAAGGGACTGATGGTGGCGGATCTGATTGCCGGTGACGATGAGGTCACCCATCAGCAGACGGGACGTCCCGCGCTGACCACCACTACCGCCATCCGGCTGCTGCTGGACAAAGCGGCTACGGTGGATGAGGCGGTCGCATTGCTGCGGGAGTACGATATGAACTCCTCCATTGACGCGGCGCACCATCTGTCCATAGCGGACAGCAGCGGAAAAAGCGTGGTAGTAGAGTATGTAAGCGGCGAAATGGTGGTGACAGAGACCAAAGTGGTCACCAATCACTATCTGGGCGACCACGCCAAGCGGGGAATCGGCTCGGAACAGTCTCATCTGCGGTATGACACGTTGGCCGCGCAGGAAGGCGCCACAGATGCCGCGGGTGTGCGTGAGCTGCTGGAATCCGTTGCCCAGAAGAACTATCCGCAGGATGCGGGCAGCTACGAAAAGACGGTGTGGAGCATTGTCTATCTGCCGGAGGAGCAGCGGGCGGAATTCTATTTTATGGAGAACTTCAGCCATGCCTGCCAACTGACATTGGACGGGACAGACGGATTCATCCATGGATAAATGTCCGGCAAAGGGGCAGGCGTTTTGCGCCTGTCCCTTTGCCTATAACGGAAGCAGTGCGTATAGAAAATGTGTGAAAACAAAATATACTGAATATTCTGTATAAAAGCGGTTGCGAAAAGACGGAGAGTGTGGTATGATACATAATTACTGAACAGCGGCGCAGTATCCTAGTCAGATCTGCCGTCTCCTAAGAAGGGCCTAAAAATCCTTTAAAGGGCA
>CAKTKM010000109.1 GCA_934569425.1 uncultured Oscillospiraceae bacterium | reverse complement strand
CTGGCGCGCCGCTGTGGTTGACGCTCTGGGCAAGTACACCGCCGATGGCGGCAGCTGGGACGATGTGAAGACTGCCTTCGTGGAAGGCTGGGCCACCCAGTACAACAACGAGCTGAACGGCTGAGCAGCAGCTTCAGACGCATAAGCAAGGGGGGCGGGCTTTTCGCCCGCCCCCCTGTTTTCAAATGTGACGGTGAAAGCTGTTCTCCGAACGCGCTTCGAAGGAGAGCTTTCCCTGTGACAAAATGACAGAGAACAGGAGTGGTTCCATGAAACGATTTCAAGTAAAGCGGGACGCGGCCGCGCTGAACAGCCGCCTGATCCGCCGGCCGATCCAGCGCATGGTGTGGCTGTTTCTGCTGCCCACCTTCGCCGCCTTCTGTATCGGATTTGTCTATCCGTTCCTGAAAGGCGCGTTTCTGTCCTTCTGCAAGTTCAAGCTGACGAGCCAGTGGACATGGGTGGGCTTCGAGAACTACCTGAAGGCATTTTCCGACGGCAGCTTCCTGCACGCCTTCTGGTTCACGGCGCTGTTCGCCTTCGTTTCGGTGCTGTTCATCAACGCGCTGGCCTTCACGGTGGCCTACGCGCTGACCCGGAACATCAAGGGCTCCAACCTGTTCCGCACGGTGTTCTTTATGCCCAACCTGATCGGCGGCATCGTGCTGGGCTACATCTGGTCCATGATCTTTGACGGCTTTCTGGCGGCCTACGGCAAGTCCGTGGTGCTGAACAGCCATTTCGGCTTCTGGGGACTGATCATCCTGATCTGCTGGCAGCAGGTGGGCTATATGATGATCATTTATATCGCCGGATTGCAGTCTGTGCCGGAGGATATGCTGGAAGCCGCCCGCATCGACGGCGCGACCAGTTGGCAGACCCTGTGGAAGGTGACCATCCCCAATATGATGAGTTCCTTCACCATCTGCATTTTCCTGACGCTGACCAATGGCTTCAAGCTGTTTGACCAGAACCTTGCGCTGACGGGCGGGCGTCCCTTCCTGCAGCAGGCGGACGGCAGCGTCATCAAGACCACGGAGATGCTGGCGCTGAACATCTACAACTCGTTCTATTCCGGCAGCGGCAACAACCGCGGCGTGGCACAGGCCAAGGCCGTCCTGTTCTTCATTCTGGTGGCTGCCATCGGATTGATTCAGCTTCGGGCGACCCGTAAAAAGGAGGTGCAGCAGTAATGCAGACCAGTCTCGCAAAGAAGCATGACCGCAACAAAAGGGCGCTGACCGTGTTGTTCTCGGTGATCTGCGTGGTATATGTGCTGCCCATCCTCATCGTGCTGATAAACTCCTTCAAGACCAACGCCGCCGTCAACACCGAGACCTTCGCCTTCCCCAATGAGGACACCTTCGTGGGGCTGCAGAATTATATCAAGGGTATGACCTTCGGCAACTATCCGTTCCTGAAGGCGGTGTTCTTCAGCCTGTTCATTACCCTTGTCTCCTCGGCGCTGATCCTGATCTGCACCTCCATGGCCGCGTGGTATGTGGCGCGGGTGGGCAGTCTGTTCAGCAAGATCGTGTACTATCTGTGCGTGTTCTCCATGGTGGTGCCGTTCCAGATGGTGATGTTCACCCTGTCCAGAACCGCCGAGCAGGTGAAGCTGCCCTATTTCAGCCTGACCTCCATGGCCTTTGCCAAGATCGGTCTGAACACGCCGTGGACCATCCCCATCGTCTATCTGGGCTTCGGCGCGGGGCTGGCGGTGTTCATGTTCTCCGGCTTTGTGAAGACCATCCCGCTGGAGATCGAGGAGGCCGCCGCCATTGACGGATGCGGCCCGCTGCGCACCTTCTTCCTGGTGGTGCTGCCCATGCTGAAGCCCACCTTTATCTCGGTGGGCGTGCTGGAGATCATGTGGGTGTGGAACGACTTCCTGCTGCCCTATCTGGTGCTGGATCTGAACGAGTACCGCACGATCCCCATTGTGATCCAGTATCTGAAGGGAAGCTACGGCCAGGTGGATATGGGCGCCACCATGGCGCTGATCCTGCTGAGCATCCTGCCGGTCATCATCTTCTACCTGTGCTGCCAGAAGCACATCATCAAGGGCGTGGCAGCCGGCGCCGTGAAGGGCTAACGCAACCGGCATGAAATCTGACGATCTCATTGCCAAGAGGGTTTGCAGCCCGCTGCGCGGGCGCGAACGCTGCAAGGCTTTTTGTCCGTATCTTCATCATCCGCAGGGCGGGGTATTCCACCCCGCCCTGACGCACACTATATCAATCTGAATCGAGAGAAGTATGACTATGAAACGTTCCAGTGGTATTTTGATGGCTGTCTCCTCCCTGCCGTCTCCCTACGGCATCGGCACGCTGGGAAAGGCCGCGTATGACTTTGCCGATTTTCTCCATGCGGCGGGACAGCGGTACTGGCAGATGCTGCCCCTCGGCCCCACCAGCTACGGCGATTCTCCCTATCAGAGCTTTTCCACCTTCGCGGGAAACCCCTACTACATCGATCTGGATCTGCTGATCGCGGACGGACTGCTGAAAAAGAGCGAGGTCAGCCGCTGCCAGTGGGGCAGCGAGCCGCGGTATGTGGACTACGGCAAGATCTACGAGAGCCGGTTCAAGGTGCTGGCCATTGCCAAAAAGCGGGGCTGGCAGCGGGACGCCGACAAGGTAGCCGCCTTCCGGCAGGAGAATGGCCGGTGGCTGGAGGATTACGCCCTTTACATGGCCTGCAAGCGGCATTTCGGCATGAAGTCGTGGACGGAATGGCCGGATGACGACCTGCGGCTGCGGAAATCGGAGGAGGTGCTGGAACGGTACCGGACGGAGCTGCGGGAGGACGTGGAGCTGTTCCTCTACATCCAGTTTCTGTTTTTCCAGCAGTGGACAGCGCTGCGGACATATCTGCATGAGCTGGACATTCAGGTGATCGGCGATCTGCCCATCTATGTGCCGATGGACAGCGCCGATGTGTGGGCGGAGCCGCAGTTCTTCCAGCTGGACGACCAGTGTATCCCCACCGCCGTCAGCGGCGTGCCGCCAGACTACTTCTGCGAGGACGGGCAGCTGTGGGGAACGCCGCTGTACCGCTGGGATGTGATGCAGGCGGACGGCTTCGGCTGGTGGATCCGCCGGATCGACGGTGCCGGGAAGCTGTACGACGTGATCCGCATTGACCATTTCCGCGGGCTGGACACCTATTGGGCAGTTCCCTACGGCGACACCACCGCCCGCAACGGCCAGTGGCGCAAGGGTCCCGGCATGGCGCTGGTCAGCGCCCTGACGGGCTGGTTCCCCGGCCTGCAGTTCATCGCCGAGGATCTGGGCTATCCCACCCCCAGCGTGCAGCAGCTTTTGCAGGACTCCGGCTGGCCCGGCATGAAGGTGCTGGAATTCGCTTTCGATTCCCGGGACAGCAGCAGCTATCTGCCCCATACCTATCCCCGGCACTGCGTGTGCTATACCGGCACCCACGACAACAGCCCCGTGGCGCTGTGGCGGCAGGAGGCGGCGTCGGAGGACATCGCCTATGCCAAGCGGTATCTGGGGCTGAACGACGAGGAGGGCTTCCACTGGGGCATCCTGCGGGGCGGACAGAGCAGCGTCGCCGACCTGTTTGTGGCACAGATGCAGGACTATCTGGGACTGGGGCAGTATCACCGCATGAACACCCCCGGCACACTGGGCGGCAACTGGCAATGGCGGATGCTGCCCGGCGAGGCGGATGAGACGCTGGCCAAAAAGATCTATGACATGACCGTCATGTATAGCCGCACGGAGAAACGGACAGAGAAAGCGGCGGAGGATGAGACTGCGCCGGAAACGGAATGAGCGTTTTCCTCCGTCCCTGCGCGGCATAACGCGGTCCTTCCCTTACGAACGATCCACAACGCAAAAGCAGGCTCCGAACGGAGCCTGCTTTTCTGCTCTTATTTTGTTCTGCCGCTTAATAGCTGCCCAGATCGGCGGACTTGTCGCCTTCGACGCTGGCACCGAACTCGTAGTCGTTGCCGGGGAGGATGGCGTTGAGGATCACGCCCGCCAGCGCAGCGATGGCAAGACCGGTGAGGGTGACGTCGGCGCTGCCCACGGAGAAGGTGATGCCGCCAGTGGAGGCGAAGCCCAGACCGCAGACGAAAATCACCGCGGCGATGATGAGGTTGCGGGACTTGGTGAGATCCACCTTGTTCTCCACCACGTTGCGGACGCCTACTGCGGAGATCATACCGTACAGCACGAAGCTGACGCCGCCCACGATGGCGGTGGGGATGGAGTTCACCAGCGCGTCAAACTTGGGAGAGAAGCTGAGGATGATGGCGTAGATGGCTGCCAGACGGATGACCCGGGGATCGTAGACCTTGCTGAGTGCCAGAACGCCGGTGTTCTCGCCGTAGGTGGTGTTGGCGGGGCCGCCGAACATACCCGCCATGGCGGTGGCCAGACCGTCGCCCAGCAGGGTGCGGTGCAGGCCGGGATCCTCGATGAAGTTTTTGCCGGTGGTGGAGGAGATGGCGGAGACGTCGCCGATGTGCTCCATCATGGCGGCGATGGCGATGGGCGCCATGAC
>CAKTKM010000108.1 GCA_934569425.1 uncultured Oscillospiraceae bacterium | reverse complement strand
GCGTGATACTGCTGGCGGGACTGGCGGTGGGCGTGCTGGTGGGCAACGTATGCCTGAAAAACCTTGTCGCCCGTCCCCGTCCCTGCTGGCTGGACGACAGCGTGTTCCTGCTGATCCCCTCACCCTCGGATTACGCCTTTCCCTCCGGTCACACGCTGGCTTCCGCCATTGGAGCCACTGTGCTGACAAAGACAAATCGAAAGTTCGGTTGGGCGGCAATTCCCTTGGCGGCAGTGATTGCGTTCTCCCGCCTGTATCTGTTTGTCCATTTCCCCAGCGACATTCTGGCCGGCGCGGTGCTGGGCGTGGTCATCGGACTTGCGGCGTACCGGGTGGGAATGAACGGACGATAAGACGCCGCGGACGGCAAAGAGCCGCCCTCCCCGCAGCTGCGGGGAGGGCGGCCTGTTTATTTTTCGTGTGTCGGCTGCCGTGCGGGATCACTCTTTTTCTCCTTCTTTTTCTCGTCCTTTTGCGCATCCGGCTCGGGCGGCGTCATCAGATCGTAGACCTTCTTGCGGGCTCGGGTCAGCAGCATACGGACGCTGTCGGGCTTGACCTCCAGCGCATCCGCGATCTCCGCGTCGCTCTTTTCCAGTATGTAGCGGGCTTCCAGAACGTACTGGCTGCGGGGATCCAGATCGCCCCAGACCTGCGCCATATGGCGGAGATCCTCCTCGTGGATGAAATTCAGCTCCATACTGCGCACGGCGTGCGCTCCCGAGTCCGCGTCCCAATTCTCGTCAATGCTGAACATGGGATGACGGGAGCGGCTGCGCAGCTCGTTCAGGGCGGCGTGCTTGCAGGCTGTGATGATATAGTTTATCCGGTGCGGCTCGTCCAGACTCTTGAGCTTATCGATCTTGTCGATCAGCTTGACCAGAGTGCTTTGGGCAACGTCTTCCGCGATCCAATGATCCTGCACGATCTGCTCGATGGTGCGGTACATCAGCCATTGATAGTTCAGGAAGAGGTCGGCCATGAATTCGCGGTCGGATTCATCCTCAATTGTCAGAATACATATCGGTAGCATCTGTAACAAGTCCTTTTCTTGATTTCCTCTTGTCGGCCGGCAGCGCCGCGGCGCTGCCCA
Source organism: uncultured Oscillospiraceae bacterium (assembly GCA_934569425.1). GTDB lineage: Bacteria > Bacillota > Clostridia > Oscillospirales > Oscillospiraceae > Vescimonas. The sequence continues at coordinate 3,454 of CAKTKM010000108.1, read as the reverse complement.
AGCAACACCATGGTGTTGCAAATATTGTCGAAAAGTGTTTCTATAACGTATACTGGGAATGTGTTTGCCGGTATGGTTTCCGCGCTTGAAAGCACAACTTCCTATATTTTATTTCCGCTAAGATGGATTGTCAAGAGGTCGTGAGGAGATCTTTTCCCCAGGGCTGTCCACAGCGGGGACTGCGTCCATTGCAAAACGGCGGCAGGATTGCTACAATAGAGGAAATGTCATTTGCACCGCGACGCGGCGCTTTGCGGCGCTGCTATGCGGAAAGAACAGAAAGGGGGAGCTGCATGAAAATGACGAGACGGGAGATGCTGCTGGAGCAGTATGAAGACGCGCTGTTTGCCCTCATGATGGATGAGGTGGCAGCGGTGGAGGGACAGAAAGCGCTGGAGGAAAACCGGCGGCTCCGCGAAAGCGGTGAGCCGGTGATCCCCGAGGAGGTGAGCAGGCGGTGCCGCGGCGCCATCAGACGCAGGACCGCCCAAAAGGATTTCAAACGATTCGGCGGAAGCGTTGGAAGGGTGGTGACGAAGGTCGCCGTGGCGGCGCTGCTGGGGATGCTGCTGTTTACAACGGCCTTTGCGGCGTCTGAGGAGTTCCGGATCAAAACGCTGAACTTCGTGATGGAGGTGTTCGATGACCGGACGGAGATCAAATTCACGCCGGAGGATACGCTGCTGCAGGCGGACGGCTGCGCGGCGCCCCGGCTTACCGCAGGGTGGCTGCCGGAGGGCTTTGCTCTGACGGAGGAGAGCCATACGGAGCGCAACCGGGCGTATGTCTTCGCGCTCTCCAGCGGTGAAGCCGAGATCGCCGTCAACATCATAAATATGGAGGATACCGGCCTGATGATCGACACCGAAGAGACAGACGCGGTCTCCTGCCGGATCCAGGGCAGGGAGGCGCTGCTGGTGAATGAGGAGAAAACCAGCCAGCTGTCGTGGCAGCTGGACGAGGGGGAGAAGTGGTACTGCTATATGATCGCGCGGAACGTATCGGCGGATGCGCTCCTGCGGTTCGCCGAAAATGTAAATATTTCGGCAAAGTAAGCGTTGCAGATTTTTCCAGCCGGTGTTTCCTTATGTGCCAAAAAAACATATGAGTAGGAGGGCCTATGAAAAACATCACAAAACGTATGCTGGCCATGGTTTTCGCACTGGCGATCCTGTTGACCGTGGCCGTACCGGCTGCCGCGGCGCAGACGCAGGAGCAGACGGAGATCCAGACGGTTCAGCCGAGGCTGATCGGTATCACCGGACTGGCCGCGCAGCTGAGCATTTCCAAGACCGGCAGAGCCACCTGCGGCGCCATTGTCTATAATGATGGCGACTATGATGTGGCGATCATTATTTCTCTGAAGCAGGACGACACCACGATCAAAACATGGTCGATGGTGGCGGAAGTGGGAAACAACCAGTTCGAGAAATACTACTATGTAGCATCAGGCCACGAGTACCAAGTGACCGCAACGGCTCAGGTGAGTTCGGGGGGCAGTCTGGTGCGCACCTATAAAATATCCAGCAACGTGGTGAGCTATTAAAAGCAATAGAGCAACAAGGGGAGACGGTAAACGCTGATTGACGAAAATAGCTCCTGCCCCATGAACAACGAAAAACACCATCCCGCGGGATGGTGTTTTTTCGTTGTTTCGGTATCGCCTGACGCGTGGCCGCGTCATTTCTTTTTGGCCCGCTGTTTGGCAAAGGCGGCCTTCTTTTTGGGGGACATTTTTCCCTTCTGACCGTCGGCGCGGCGGCCGCGGCGGGGAGTCCCCTCCGGCTTGGAGGGACGGCCGTCCTTCCGTTTGGGGGGCTGCGGCCGCTCCTCCGGCTTCAGGGCGAAGTATTTCTCCCCCTTCACCGGACGGATGAGACACTGGGGCGTAAAGCCGATGAGATCGGTGCGTTCCGCTTTCTCCAGCGCCTCGATCACCAGGGCACGCTTATCGCCGCGTCCCCATTGCAGCAGCGCCCGCTGCAGCGCCTTGTCATGGGGATCTCGCGCCACATACACCGGCGTCATGGTGCGGGGATCCAGACCGGTGTAATACATGCAGGTGGACATGGTGCCGGGGGTGGGGTAGAAGTCCTGCACCTGCTCCGGCTGGTGTCCCGTGCGCTTGAGGAACTCCGCCAGCTCCACCGCGTCCTTGAGGGTGCAGCCGGGGTGGGAGGACATCAGATAGGGAACCAGATACTGCTCCGTGCCGTCCGCTTCGTTCAGCTTCTGATACTGGCGCCAGAACTTGAGAAACACGTCGAAATGGGGCTTGCCCATGCAGTCCAGCACGCGGCTGACGCAGTGCTCCGGCGCCACCTTCAGCTGGCCGGAGATATGATACGCCACCAGCTCCCGGAAGAAGTTCCTATTCCTGTCCTGCAGCATGTAGTCGTAGCGGATGCCGCTGCGGACGAACACCTTCTTGATGCCGGGGATCTGCCGCATCCGCCGCAGCAGCTCCGTATACTCGCTGTGATCCGCGTCCAGATTTTTGCAGGGCTCCGGCGCAAGGCAGGACTTGCCCCTGCACATGCCGTGCTCCTTCTGCTGGCGGCAGGAGGTGTGGCGGAAGTTGGCGCTGGGGCCGCCGACATCGTGGATGTAGCCCTTGAAGCGGGGATCGTGGGTCAGAAGCTCCGCCTCCGCCAGCACCGACTCGATGCTGCGGGAGGTGACCATCCGCCCCTGATGGAAGGCCAGGGCGCAGAAATTGCACCCGCCGAAGCAGCCGCGGTTGTGGCAGATGGAGAACCGCACCTCCTCGATGGCGGGGATGCCCTCGGCGTACATGGGATGCACCTCCCGGGTGAAGGGCAGGTCATAGAGCCTGTCCAGCGCCTGCCGGTTCAGGGGGCGCTGGGGTGGATTCACCAGCAGCCACCGCCCCTGACACTGCTGCAGGATGGCCTTGCCGCGAATGGGGTCATGTTCCTCATACTGCACGCGGGTGGCTCTGGCATAGGCGGTCTTGTCGCGCTGCACCTCCTCAAAGGAGGGGCAGACGGTCTCGTGATACCGGCACACCGCCGGATCGGTGACGATGCAGGCGGTGCCGCGGACGTCGGTGATCTCCGATACCGGTGTTTTGGCCGCCAGACGCCGTGCGATCTCCGCCGTGGCGTTTTCCCCCATGCCGTACACCAGCAGGTCGGCGGGGGCGTCAAACAGAATGGGGCGGCGCACCTTGTCGTCCCAGTAGTCATAATGGGCGAAACGGCGCAGCGACGCCTCCAGTCCGCCGATGATAATGGGCGTGTCGGGAAAGGCTTCCCGCGCCCGGTTGGCGTAGACGATGGTGGGGCGGTCGGGGCGGAGCCCCATCTTTCCGCCGGGACTGTAGAGATCCTGCGGACGGCGGCGCTTGGCCACCGTGTAGTGCGCCACCATGGAGTCCAGATTGCCGCCGCCGATCAGCACGCCGTAGCGGGGTCTGCCCATGGCGCGGAAG